>QKII01000274.1 GCA_003249625.1 Propionivibrio sp.
TCGCCCAGTTTTCGGATGAATTCCTCAACCAGCGCGTCATGGCGTTTCCAGAGTTGCGCATGTTCGAGGCGCTGATTGCCGAGTCGAAGCGCGGGGTCGTTTTCTCTGCAGACACAGGCCGGAAGGCCCGGCCCCTCATGGACGAGCTGCTTGATGCCACGGGAATTCGTCGTATTACGCTGTTCCTATCGCTGCTTGAACTGCTTGTGCAGGATGGGCAGCGTCGGCAACTGGCCAGCCACCGCTTCTCGCTCGATCCCAACGCTTACATGTCCTCGACCATCAATCAGGTCCTTTCGTATATCGACCAGAATCTGGCCAGCGATCTGCGCGAAGCGGAAGTGGCTGATCTGGCCAAGCAAAGCGTGACAACCTTTTCCCGCTATTTTCGCAAGCACACCGGAATGTCCTTCGTGCAGCACGTTAACCGGATGCGGATCCATAGGGCATGCGAACTGTTGGTCGACACCGACCTTTCCGTGGCAGACATCTGCTTTCGTGTTGGCTACAACAACGTCTCGAACTTCAACCGCCACTTCCTGACGCAAAAAGACATGCCGCCAAGTCGCTTCCGGGCGTTGCACCAGATCAACATTTTCTCGCGCGTGGCTTGAGCCTGCTGGAGACGACGCGATGTCCGGCTTTTTTCTTGGAATCAATCTGGGGATGGCAGGCGTGCGTGCGATCCTCGTCGATTCTTCCGGCCGGGTCGTTGCCGACATGGAAATGAGCGTAGCCTGCAATGCGCCGCAATCGTCATGGTGTGAGCAAAGCCCCCTGGCGTGGTGGCATGCCACACAGGATGTCGTCGCCGGGATTCGCGCCGAATCGCCCAAAGCCTTCCGGCAACTGCGCGGGATCGGCGTGGCCGGCCAGACGCAGGGCGTCGTGCTGCTCGACAAGCATGACCGCGTATTGGACGACGACCGCGCTCGTGCCGAGTGCGTCGAATTCGAGGCGCTGGTCGTCGATTCGCGCGATATCACCGGCAACGTCGCCTTGCCACGCTATAGCGCGCCGAAGCTACTGTGGCTACAGAAGCAGGAGCGCTCGGTCTTCGACAGCATCTCCCGAATGCTGATGCCGAAGGACTTTATCGTCCATCGTCTTACCGGCGAGTTTGTTACCGATATGTCGGACGCTTCGTCGACACTGTGCTTTGACGTGGCGCATCGCGACTGGTCGGATCGGGTGATCGAGGCAATCGGTCTGAAGCGCGGGAATCTTCCGCGTCTGGTGGAAGGCTCGACTGCAGCCGCATCGTTGCGGCCATCCTTGCAACGGGAGTGGGGCATCGATCATCCAGTCGCAGTCGCGGCAGGCGCCAGCCGCCCGGCAGCGATGGCGCTTGGTCTCGGGGCGTTGAAGGCCGGGGATGCCTTCGTCACGCTCGATCGCACGGCACTGGCCTGTGTCACGACACCGGCCCCACGGCGGGTGGCGGACGGCGCGGTGCGCAACCTGTGCCATTGCCTCCCGGGGCTTTGGCATCAGCAGAGCGGACTCCCCGCAGGGATGCGGAGCCTTGAATGGTGCGCCGGCCTGATGAAAATTGATAGCCCGCAAGATTTGTTCGACGCGGCCCAGCGGAGCGAGATGCATGATGCGCCGATTTTCCTCCCCGGCTTGAGCGAGGCAAGGGTACGCTGCAGCGATGAGCGGGCTTCGGGGGCGTTTTTTGGTCTGGCTGACAAATCGGACGCCGGTGCGCTCGCTTATTCGATCCTTGAAGGAATCGCCTTCAGTGTCGCTGATCGACTGCAAATCATTGCCGGGAAAAATCGGCCAGATGGCTCGCCATCGCTGATCGGCGCAGGCAGCCGCCACCGCTTTTGGTGCGAACTGCTTGCCACCGTTTGTGACATGCCGATGGCACTGCACGCGGAGGATTTCGACGCCGCAAGCATTGGCGCGGCGCATCTTGCCCGTCTCGCCGTCGGAAATCTTGACGTCGCAGAGTTGGGAGTGCCGCCACCCATTGCCGCGACAATTCTCCCGCGTCGGGATTGGGCTGAAGAAATTCGTTCCCGCCAAGCCCGTTTCCGGCGCCTGAACAGCGCTCTTGAGTCTGAATTCTTCGAGGAAGGAGTGCTTTCTTGAGGTTCATGATCCGTCCACCACCGCCGACATAGGGCGTTACCACGCCGGCCGGCTACCGAGTCAGTCCCGGAATTTCCGGAGTGTTCGGGTAGAGCGCTAACACAGGCGTCTGCTCAGGGGAGGTGTTTGCCGAAATTCCGTGGCCGATGTTTTTCAGTAGTCTTTTTTATGCAGTAGATCGCTTTTGCAGTAGGTCGTTGAGGTCAAACTTTTTTTCCAACAACAGATGAGGGATTCACCATGAAAACCATGAAAAAGGTTCTTCCGTTGATCGTAGGTGCTTTGCTTTGTGCCGGAGGCGCAACCTCGGCTTCCGCAGCGCCGCTGAAGATCGGTATGTCGTTCCAGGAACTCAACAACCCCTATTTTGTGACCATGAAGCAGGCACTGGAAGAAGCCGCTGCTTCGGTCGGCGCAACAGTCATCATTACCGACGCACGTCACGATGTGGCCAAGCAGATCAGCGACGTCGAAGACATGATCCAGAAGAAGATCGACGTTCTTCTTCTCAACCCGACCGACTCCACAGGGGTTGAAGGCGCGGTTAAATCCGCCAAGGCTGCCGGCCTCGTCGTTGCCGCCGTCGATGCGAACGCCAAGGGCCCGGTCGACACCTTCGTTGGATCGAAGAACTACGATGCCGGTGTGATGGCCTGCGAATACATGGGCAAGGCGCTGGGCGGCAAAGGCGATGTCGCCATTCTCGACGGTATCCCGGTCGTGCCGATTCTCGAGCGCGTCCGCGGCTGCAAGGATGCCCTCAAGAAATACCCGGGCATCAAGATCGTGACGACGCAAAACGGCAAGCAAGAGCGTGACCAGGCACTCACCGTGACGGAAAACATGATCCAGGCCAACCCGGGCCTGAAGGGCATCTTCAGCGTGAACGATGGCGGCGCGATGGGTTCCCTGGCTGCGATCGAGGCGTCCGGCAAGGACATCAAGCTGACCAGCGTCGACGGCGCTCCTGAAGCGATCAAGGCCATGCAGAAGCCGGGCTCCAAGTTCATCGCCACGTCCGCTCAATATCCGCGTGACCAGATTCGTATCGCCATCGGCATGGCGCTTGCCAAGAAATGGGGGGCCAACGTTCCGGCCCACATTCCGGTTGAGGTCAAGCTGATCGACGCCGAAGGCGCCAAGACCTTCGCGTGGTAATTGCCCCGTACTGACAGCCGCTTCGTTACGCAGCGTCAAGCTTCACGCCTGACGCTGCAGGCAAGGCGGTTGCGGTGATGGCTGTCTCCCGGGCGCCCCGGCGTCGGGGAGCCCCCGGGAAATTCTTGAATATGGAACAAGTATGAGCATGAACGCGGTTTTGCGACTGGAACAGATATCGAAGCGCTTTCCGGGAGTTAATGCGCTGACGAATATCGATTTGTCAGTAGGCAAAGGTGAGATTCATGCCCTGCTCGGTGAAAACGGTGCGGGCAAATCGACCTTGATGAAGATCCTCAGCGGCATCTATCAGCCGGATGAAGGACGCATCCTCCTGGATGGTACGGAGCACAAATTCGACAGCTACAACGAAGCCGTTGCTGCAGGAGTCTCGATCATCTTTCAGGAATTCAGCCTGATTCCCTATCTTAATGCGGTCGAGAACATCTATCTTGGGCGCGAGTATACGAATTCGCTCGGCTTTCTGAACCGAGGCGCGATGCGCAAGGAAGCGATTGAGCTCTTCGGAAAACTGGGCATCAACATCGACATGGATGTGCCGGTCTGCCAGCTCAGCGTGGCTCAACAGCAATTCGTCGAGATTGCCAAAGCCCTTTCACTCAATGCGCGCATCCTGATTCTCGACGAGCCGACCGCGACGCTGACGCCGTCGGAAGCGGAACACCTCTTCAGCATCATGCGCGACCTGAAGGCCCACGGCGTGACGATGGTCTTCATCTCGCACCACCTCGAAGAGATCTTCGAGATCTGCGACCGCATCACGGTGCTGCGCGATGGCAACTACGTCGGCACGACCGACGTGAAGGATACCGACGTCGACAAGCTTGTCGAATGGATGGTCGGACGACGCCTTGAGCAAGCCTTCCCTCCCAAGCCCGAGCCGCAGGAGAACCCGCGCAAGGTGCTTGAAGCACGTAATGTCCAGCTTTCTGAAAGAGCGCCGGCCAACAGCTTTACCCTGTACGAAGGGGAGATTCTCGGTTTTGCGGGACTCGTCGGTTCGGGGCGCTCAGAGCTGGCGCGTGCGGTGATCGGCGCCGATCCCGCCTACCAGAAGGAAGTCTTTTTCCGCGACAACAAGGTCGCGCTGAAGGACACGGCGGAAGCGCTCGAAGCCGGCATCGGCCTCCTGCCCGAGAGCCGCAAGACAGAGGGCCTGGTCGTCGACTTTGCGATCCGCGACAACATCTCGATCAACAACCTGAAGAAATACCTGGGCCCGGGCCCCTTCATCAACCATGGCGCCGAGTACAGCACCACGGAAGAGATGATGAAGCAGGTTGGCGTCAAGGCACCCAACCCGATGACGATCGTTGGCCAACTCTCCGGCGGCAACCAGCAGAAGGTCGTCATCGCGCGCTGGCTCAACCACCATTGCAAGGTGCTGATTTTCGACGAGCCGACACGCGGCATCGATGTTGGCGCCAAGGCAGAAATCTACATGCTGATGCGCCGGCTGACCAATGAAGGGTACGCAATCATTTTCATATCGTCGGAGTTGCCCGAAATCGTTGGTTTGTGCGATCGCGTGGCAGTTTTCCGGCAAGGGGCCATTGTCGCCACGCTGGCTGGTGATGAAATCAATTCCAATGAGGTAATGCGCTATGCAACAACAGGGAACTAATGTGATGAATACCAAGCTGAGCGTCTCGTCGACCGTTCCCGCCAACTGGCTGATGCGGATGAAGCGTTCGACATACCTCTTCCCGCTTGCCGGCCTGGTGGCCGTGTGCCTGGTGATGATCGTCACAACGGACAACTTCTTCTCGGCGGACAACTTCCTCAACATCGCCCGGCAAGTCTCGATCAACGCCATCATCGCCATCGGCATGACCTGCGCGATCCTCTCCGGCGGTATCGATCTCTCCGTCGGCGCGGTCATGGCGCTCTCGGGAACGCTGATGGCCGGTTCAATGGTCGCCGGCGTGCCGCCCTACGCGGCAATCGCGCTGGGGCTCGGTGTCGGCCTCGCCTTTGGCATGTTCAACGGCTTCTTCGTGGCCTATGCCGGCATGCCGCCGATCATCGTCACGCTGGCGACGATGGGCATCGCACGCGGCCTTGGCCTGATCTACACCGGCGGCTACCCGATCGACGGCCTGCCGGAGGTTTTCGCGTTCTTCGGTCGTGGCAAGGTGTTCGGCATCCAGACACCCGTCGTCATCATGCTGATCGCCTTCTTCCTCGCCTACCTTCTGCTCGACAAGACACCGATCGGACGCTACATCTACGCCATCGGCGGCAACGAGGAAGCGACTCGCCTCTCAGGTGTTCGTGTCGCCCGCTACAAGTTGTTCATCTATGCGCTGAGCGGCTTCACCTGTGCGTTGTCCGGCCTGGTTCTCAGCTCGCGTTTGATGAGCGGTCAGCCGAATTCTGGCGTCGGTTTCGAGATGGATGCCATCGCGGCGGTGGTCATGGGCGGTACTTCGATCGCCGGCGGCCGCGGCTCGATCATCGGCACCTTCATCGGCGCTCTGATGCTTGGCGTGCTGAACAACGGCCTGAACATGATGGGCGTGTCGCCTTACGTTCAGAACATCATCAAGGGCCTGATCATTCTGTTCGCGATCTATATCAGCCGCGAACGGAACAAACGTCGCTAATCCCGATTTGAGGGCATTGCGCCGTGTTTCCCCCGCGCGGCGCCGACCCCCAAATAACCTGACACATTCACGACCTACCCAATTGACTAGGAGAAACCTCATGGGTGCCAACAATGACCAAATGCTTGCACTGATCAACCACGGACCGAAAGACTTTCGCTTGGAGAAGGTCTCCCGCCCGAAACCCAGGGCCAACGAGCTCCTCATATCGATCGGCGCCTGCGGCATTTGTGCCGGCGACGACAAATGCCACGCCGGCGCGGCCATGTTCTGGGGCGGCCCGGAAGGCATCGATCCGTGGGTCAAGACGCCGGTCGTGCCTGGACACGAGTTTTTCGGTACGGTCGTCGAGGCCGGCGAAGGCGCGCTCGAACACTTCGACGTGAAGCTCGGCGACCGCGTCATCGCAGAGCAGATCGTCCCCTGCGGCAAATGCCGTTTCTGCAAGAGCGGCAAGTACTGGATGTGCGAAGTGCACAACATCTTTGGCTTCCAGAAGGAAGTGGCCGAGGGCGGCATGTCCGAATACATGCTTTTCCCGCCCACCTCGCTCGTACACAAGATCCCGGACAGCCTGACTGCGGAAGACGCGTCGATCATCGAACCGCTGGCTTGCGCGATTCATACGGTCAATCGCGGTGACATCGGTCTCGAAGACGTGGTCGTGATCGCCGGTGCGGGTCCGCTCGGCCTGTTCATGGTGCAGGTTGCCCACCTCAAGACACCGAAGAAGCTGATTGTCGTCGATCCGGTCGATGAGCGTCTTGAGCTCGCCAAGACCTACGGTGCCGATTTGGTCATCAACCCGACCAAGGAAGACGCCATCGCGAAGGTCAAGGCCCTTACCGGAGGTTACGGCTGTGACGTGTATATTGAAGCGACGGGCAACCCGGTTGGCGTGACGCAAGGCCTGGAAATGATCCGCAAGCTCGGTCGCTTCGTCGAGTTCTCGGTCTTCGGCAAGGAAACGACGACCGACTGGTCAGTTGTAGGCGATCGCAAGGAACTCGACATCCGCGGCGCGCACCTCTCGCCGTATACTTATCCGGTGGCGATCGATCTCCTCGAGCGTGGCCTGGTTACCTCCAAGGGCATCGTGACGCATAGCTACAAGCTTTCCGACTGGAAAGCCGCATTTGAATGCGCGCATTCAGTCGAGTCGATCAAGGTACTGATCGTGCCGGATGCGGAGTGATCAGATACTGAAACAGGAGAAGTGAGTGGCACATTTCATCGGTGTGGATATCGGCGGCACGGTCATCAAGAGCGGGTTGTACGATGAGCATGGGCAGGAGAAGGCCGTCGCGGCGCAGTCCGAGGCGGCAATCGTGCCGCAGATCGGCTGGAGCGAACGTGATATGCGGACGATGTGGCAGTCGGTTTGTGCCACCGTACGCAAGGTGCTGGCAGACAGCGGCGTTTCGCCGGCCGACGTCCGCGGGGTCAGCTTCTCCGCGCACGGCAAGGGGCTCTACGCCGTCGATCAGGCGGGTGATCCGGTGCGGAACGGCATCATTTCGTCCGACAACCGCGCGTTACCTCTGGTCCGTCGATGGAAGGAGGGGGGGAGCGACAAGGCTGCGTATCCGTACGCTTTCCAGCAGGTGTGGGCGGGACATCCCGTCTCCCTGCTGGCCTGGTTGAAGGAAAACGAGGCCGAGTCGTACGGCCGGATCCATCGCATCCTGATGGCGCACGACTGGATTCGCTACAAGTTGACCGGCGAGTTTGGAGCCGAGGTGACGAATATCTCCGGCAGCAATCTCTTCAATGTCGATCGTGGCGCATACGAACCGGAACTGCTCCGCCTGTTCGGTATCGAAGAAATGTCCGGCTGCACTGCGCCGGTGATCGGTTCAACTGAAAGCATCGCCGGCGTCTCTAAGCGTGCAGCGGAGGAAACCGGCTTGTTGCCGGGGACGCCGGTTTATGGCGGCTTCTTCGATGTGGTCTCGGCGGCCGTTTGTGCCGGGCTCGCCGATTCGCGTCAGATCAACGTGGTCATGGGTACCTGGACCATTTCGACCTGGGTGACCGACCAGATTGTTGGGGATGACTACCCCTATACGTGGGGGCGCTATTGCATCCCCGATCGCTACTTCGTGCACGAGGGCAGCCCGACATCGGCATCGAATCTAGACTGGTTCGTGCGCAACTTCATGGCCGGGGTCGAGCAGCCTTTCCAGCGCTGCGACGAGATGGTCGCTTCACTGAAAAAGGGCGGGAGCGCCGTCCAGTTCCTGCCGTACCTTTTTGCCTCGAATCTCGGCGACAACCTTTCTTCGGGTTTTTACGGACTGGCCAACGCGCATGGTCTGCCGGATCTTGTGCAGGCCGTCTATGAGGGTATCTGCTTCGCCCAGCATGCGCATCTCGA
>QKII01000296.1 GCA_003249625.1 Propionivibrio sp.
GCCAGGCGGCCATTTGCTGTGCCTGCTTTTCACCACGCGAGGTTAATTTGCGTTTGAGATCAGGGAAGCCGTCTTCGGCTTCTGCGTGGCGCCAGAGCAAAAGGTCCATTTTTGTCTCCTTGGTCAAAGGTCGTAGCCGCGCAGTTTCTCCACGTCGGTAATCGTGATCTTTCGCCCTTCGACGACGATCAGCCCGGTTTCGGAGAGTTCGTGCAGGATGCGCGAGAAGTGTTCCTGGGTGAGGTTGAGGCGCGAGGCGATGGTGCCTTTGCTGGTCGGCAGGGTGATGGTGACGGAGCGCGCTTCATTGCCGTTGTTGTCGCGCAGCAGGTAACCGATGATGCGCTGACGTCCGGAATGCAGCGAATAGGCTTCGACGTCAGTGATCAGGTGGTGCAGGCGGACGGAGAGTGAAGCGATCATCTTGCGGGCGAAGCGCGGATCGCGTTCCAGTTCGGCGAGGATCGTCTGCTTGGCGACGTGCAGCAGGCGCGCGTCGGTGAGTGCCTGAGCGAAAACGGGGTAGGGCTTGTCCATGAACATCACGGCTTCGCCGAAGGTCTGGCCTGTTGCCATGATGTCGATGACCTTTTCCGTTCCCTGCGAGGAGGTGAAGCCGAGCTTGATCTGGCCGCTGGCGATCAGGTGAAAACCGGTCGGCTGGTCGCCCTTGTGGAAAAGAATGTCCCCTTTGGCAGCGTTGATCTCGCGGGTGCCGCGTGCAATGCGGGCGATTTCCTCCTCCGTCAGGCTGCTGAACAAAGGAATGCGGGCGAGCAGGACATCGACAGAGGTTTCCGGGGAGGCTGGCATGGTCGATTGGTCGAGGACCGGTGTGTTGGACGCTGAATGATATCCCAGCCTCCGGGGCGGTTGCTCAGTCCGCTTTTTGCCTTGCGGGCGCTGGCGGATTCCCGGCAGTGACGGTGTAGAAGAGGTCGAGGGCGTTGTCGCTGCCGGCACGGCCGATCAGGGAGAGTCGGCGGCTCAGGTTGACGGTCAGCTTGACCACATTCTCGGCGGTGCCGAGCGACTGTTCGTACGAGAGCACGGCGTTGGACGAGAGACGTTTTCCTATACTGAGAATCTGGCTGCCGGTGGAGGTCGAGGCGTCGACGCTGCTGGTGGCAATCTGGCTGCTCGGTCGGTACGCGGTGTCGCTGCCGATGTCACCTCTGCGGACGCCGAATTCGTCGATGCCGAACGCGGCCTTCAGTTGCTGAACGACACCGCCGGAGGAGTTTCCGAGCAGGCCGCCAGCGGCGCCGATGAGCACGGTCGCGTCGGCGGTGCTCATCGCCTCCGAGCTGTGTCCGAGAACCAGCCAGGCCAGCTTGTCGGCATCCGGCAGTTCGGGATCGGAAACCAGCCGGACGACGGGGCGCTGGGCGGTGCCGCCAACTTGCACGCCGGGTTCGACGGCCAATCCCCTGCGCACGGCAAGTACGTCGAGCGCCGGGTTGTCGAGCAGGCCCTGGAAACTCAGGATGCCGCGCTCGATCGCCAGTTGCTGACCGTAGGCGTCGAAGCGGCCGTCACGGGTCTGGATTACGCCGCTTGCACGCGGCAGGTCGCGGCCGCGTGCAGTCAGGCGAACGTTGCCGGCGAGGCGGGCGGTCAAACCAGCGCCGTTGAACAGAAAGCGGCGCCCGAGATCTGCGGTGACGTCGAGGTCGAGATTTGGTCGCGGTGTGCGAGGGGGCTGCACTCCCGGGCGGACGACGACCACATCGTCTGAGAGGCGCGGCATGCCCGCCGGGGCGAGTTGCCAGTAGCCGGCGTCGACGTCGAGCTTGCCACGAATGCCCAGGCCTCCTGCCAGCCAAGTCAATCGGCTTGTGCCAGAAACGGTGACCCACTGCTCCGGCAACTGCCAGACGCCGACGCGGTCGAGACGGACGTCGAGCGCGGCGCTGCTGGCCAGCTCTGAATCTTCGCTTT
>QKII01000244.1 GCA_003249625.1 Propionivibrio sp.
CTGGTACCACTGGCAGACATATCTCACAGCTGAGCATTGCATTGAGGTCTGGACCCTGACGAAAACGGCAGAGCAAGTCTTCGACAACCGACTGTTCAACCTCAACGCTCGTGCACGAGTCAATGCGAATCTCGGAATGTCCCGCCTCAGCTGGAAATGGAGAAGAGCGTTCCGCCGTTAAGCTAACGGAGGAAACGCATGAGGAAAGCAAGGAAGCACTACACGGCCGAAGAGAAGGTGGCGATTCTGAGGCGGCATCTGCTTGACAAGGAGCCGGTCTCCGAGCTGTGCGACGAACTGCAGCTGCAGCCGACGGTCTTCTACCGCTGGCAGAAAGAGTTCTTTGAAAACGGCGCCGCCACTTTCCCGACCAAGAACCGTCCGAGTCGCCAGCCCGAACAGGAACGCATCGCACGGCTGGAGAAGAAGATCCAGACTAAGGACGAGGTGCTGGCCGAGTTGATGGCCGAGCACGTGGCGCTAAAAAAAAGTCTTGGGGAACTTTGACGGGGGCCTGGACGCCGCCCGACGTGCGCGACCAGATCGTCGATTTCGTGCGGCGCTGGTCGGACAAGACCGAGATCAGCACCGCAGGGTTCATCCGATGGCTCTCGATTACGCCCAGCAAGTTCTACTGTTGGCGCCGGCGTTACGGCTGCGTCAACGAGCACAACGGTTGGGTACCGCGAGACTTCTGGTTGGAAGAGTGGGAAAAGCAGGCCATCCTCAAGTTCTATGGCGAGCATCCGGGGGAAGGCTACCGGCGGCTGACGTTCATGATGCTCGACGCCGACGTCGTGGCGGTCAGCCCGTCGAGCGTCTGGCGGGTGTTGAGCGGGGCGGGCCTGCTGCGCCGATGGAACGGCAAAGCGTCGTTGAAAGGGACGGGCTTCGAACAGCCTCTGGAGGCGCATCAGCATTGGCATATCGACGTGTCCTACCTGAACATCGCGGCCACGTTCTACTACCTATGCAGTGTGCTCGACGGCTACAGCCGCGCGATCGTCGACTGGGACTTGCGGGAGGCGATGAGGGAAGCCGATGTGGAGATCATTCTCCAAGCCGCCAAGGAGAAGTATCCGCAGGCCCGGCCGCGCATCATTTCCGACAACGGCCCGCAGTTTATCGCCCGGGACTTCAAGGAATTCATCCGCTTGTCGGGGATGACGCACGTGAGAACGTCGCCCTACTATCCGCAGTCGAACGGCAAAGTGGAACGTTGGCACCAATCGTTGAAAGGCGAATGTATTCGGCCGGGCGTGCCGCTGGCGCTCGAGGATGCGCGGCGGTTGATCGGGCGCTATGTCGAGCACTACAACACGGTGCGGCTGCACAGCGCGATCGGATACGTGACGCCGCAGGACATGCTGGCCGGGCGGCGGAACCAGATCCACGCCGCGCGGGACCGCAAGCTGGAGGCGGCTCGCGAGCAACGTCAGCTGCGCCGTCGCCAAGCGGCTTGACTTTGGGAGTTAGAATGACCTTGCCGGTTGAAACGGAGGCGGGCTCTGCTGGGAAGCAACCCTGCCGAGGGATAGCCCGGCGGGCTCATCGAGACGATGATCACGGGTGCGGGAACGAACTTCTCGCGCCCGCGCTCCACCCCATCGGATCGATAGACCCGGATGCCTTGAAAATCCCCGCCCGCAGGGCGGCATCTACACTACCGCGGAGCGCTCGCTCTCCATTTCCGGCTGAACCAGGACAATGGCAGCACGATGGCAGCACGTCGAATCGCTTTACGGCTAGTGCTTGCTGGATCTTCCAGGATGAGACACCGGCCCGCTTGGCGAGGGCTTCGCGCGTCTTTCCTCCGCCTGAGTTTGCTTGTGTCGAATTCAACACAAGCAAAACGCCGCCTCGTCCTCCGCTCTGGCGTTCCTTTGCCCTCTCCCGCTCGTATTCCTCCCAGCGCGTGACGTTCGCCATCTCGTAGGT
>QKII01000148.1 GCA_003249625.1 Propionivibrio sp.
GTGCAATACACTGAATACGCGTGGGCCGGGTTGTTTTCCGGAAGCAGCACGTTCGACTCATTCCTTTTCACTGCCCGCACCACAACCTCCGGCGACACTGTGCCAGGATGGGGACTGCCGGGCCTCGGCGCTGGTGTGACGCTGACACCCTCCACGACAGAGATCATTGACGGCGGTCCCATTTTCTCGCCGCTGGGAGAATCCTCGGGCGCCTGCTACGGTGGTTCAGGCAACGGTTGCGGCTATACCGACTGGATCAAGATGGAATACACGTTCACCGCAGCGGGCACATACTCGCTCGGGTTCGGAGTCACGAATGCACTAGACACCGCATACCAAACGGCTTTCGCGATCGCTGGCGTGGCTATCAACGACGTCCCCATCAACGAGACGCCGGAACCCGCGTCGTTGGCACTGATCGGTCTTGGCTTGGCCGGTCTCGGCGCACTGCGTCGTCGCAAGAACGCCTGAGGAGCCGCAAGGCTCGCTGGGAACGGAGCTCGCGACGCTTCGCTCCCCGGAAAAACCCCGCAAAAAATACTCGCGGGGTTTTTTTGCCGTCAGGACTCCGCCTCGATCTGTTCGGACAGGAAAAGCCAGGTCTCTTCGCACTCGGCCAAAGCATCGTTGACCGCTTGCAATTCCAGCCCGAGTTCGCCGATTTCCTGCGGCGACAACGGTTCCGACAGACGCCCCTCAAGATCGGCTCGCTGGATTTCAAGTGCCGCCATGCGCTGTTCGGCCTTGGCCAGATCGCGCTTCATCGCCTTCATCTGCGGCGTGATCTTCTTGTTCGCCGGCGGCGGCGCGACGACCGGAGCAGCGTTTTTTTCTTCTTTCAAACTGACCTTCAGTTCCTCCCGCGCCCGCCGAGCTTCTTCGAGCAGATACGTTTGGTAATCGTCAAGGTCGCCGTCGAACGGTGTGACGCCGCCACGCGAGACCAGCCAGAACTCGTCGCAAACCGAGCGCAGCAGTGCGCGGTCGTGACTGACAAGCATCAATGTGCCTTCAAATTCATTGAGCGCCACAGCCAGCGCTTCGCGCGTAGTCAGATCGAGGTGGTTGGTCGGTTCGTCGAGCAGCAGCAGATTCGGGCGCTGCCAGACGAGCATGGCCAGGACAAGCCGCGCCTTTTCGCCGCCACTCATCGTGCCGACCGGCTGCTTGACCATGTCACCAGTGAAATTGAACCCTGTTCGCGGCCCGACTCTCCTTCCGGCAATGCTTCTTTGGCCAAGCGCACCATGTGTTCGAGCGGATTGTCCTGCGGACGCAGCACATCCAGTTCTTGCTGGGCGAAGTAGCCGATCGACAGCCCTTTGCCCTCGGTAACCGTGCCGCCGAGCGGCGCCAGAACGCGAGCGACGGTTTTCACCAGCGTCGACTTGCCTTGCCCGTTGGCCCCGAGGATGCCGATGCGCTGGCCGGCGTTCACCGTCCGCGTCGCCTTGCGCACGATCACTGTTGGCGGCGTGCCGGCCGGGGCTTCCTCCGCCGGCGGGTAACCGCAGTCGGCATCGCGCAGGACCAGCATCGGGTTGGGCAGGTTGGCCGGCTCCTTGAACTCGAAAGAAAAGTCGGCACTCGTTAGCACCGGCGCGATCTTCTCCATGCGCTCCAGCGCCTTGACCCGGCTTTGCGCCTGCTTGGCCTTGGTCGCCTTGGCCTTGAATCGGTCGATGAATTTCTGCAGGTGAGCGATCTTTTCCTGCTGCTTCGCGTAGGCGTTCTGCTGCAGTTCGATCTGCTGCGCCCGCGTTTCCTCGAAGGTGCTGTAGTTGCCGCCATAGCGAGTCAACTGGCCGCTATCGATGTGCAGCGTGACGTTGGTGATCGCGTCGAGGAACTCACGGTCGTGACTGATGACGAGCAGCGTGCCGTCGTAGCGTTTCAGCCACGATTCGAGCCAGACCAGTGCATCAAGGTCGAGGTGGTTGGTCGGTTCGTCGAGCAGCAGCAGGTCGGACGGACACATCAGCGCCCGCGCCAGCTGCAGGCGCATCCGCCAGCCACCGGAGAAGCTGTTGACCGGCCGGTCGAGTTCAGTCGTCTTGAAGCCGAGGCCAAGGATCAGCGCCTGCGCGCGCGCCTCGGCGTCGTGCGAACCGGCGTCGTGCAGCACCATATAGGCGTGCGCCATGCGCTCGCCGTCGCCCGAGGCTTCGGCAGCAGCAACTTCCTCCTGCGCTGCCGCCAGCGCTGAATCGCCGGCAACGACGAAATCGGTCGCGCGTTGGGCCGTTTCCGGCATCTCCTGCGCCACTTGCGCAATACGCCAGCCCGGCGGCATCGCGAACTCGCCACCATCCTCGTGCAGAGTTCCGTTGATCAGCGCGAAGAGCGACGACTTGCCCGCCCCGTTGCGCCCGACCAGGCCGACCTTCTCGCCGGGATTGATGACCGCCGACGCGGCGTCAAGCAGCACCTTGGCGCCGCGACGCAGGTTGACGCCCTTGAGGACGATCATCTACTTGAAGACCACAGTCTTGTTGCCGTGCACCAGAACGCGATCTTCCAGGTGATAGCGCAGACCGCGTGCGAGGACGGCCTTCTCGATGTCCTTGCCGTAGCGCACCATGTCATCGACCGAATCGGAGTGGTCGATGCGAATCACGTCCTGCTCGATGATCGGGCCCTGGTCGAGTTCGCTGGTCACGTAGTGGCAGGTCGCGCCGATCAGCTTGACGCCGCGCTGGTACGCCTGATGGTAGGGCTTGGCGCCGACGAAACTGGGCAGGAACGAGTGATGGATGTTGAGAATCTGGCCGGGATAGTCGCGGCACATGTCCGGCGGGATGATCTGCATGTAGCGCGCCAGCACCATCGTGTCGCCGCGCACTTCCTCGTACAGCCGGCGAATCTCCGCGTAGGCCGCTTCCTTGTTGTCCGCTGTCACCGGCACGTGATGGAAGGGAATGCCGTGCCACTCGACGAAGCCGCGGAAGGTATCGTGGTTCGAGATGATGCACGGAATCTCGATGTCCAGCTCTTTCGATTGCCAGCGCGCCAGCAGATCGTACAAGCAGTGCTCCTGCTTGCTGACCATGACTACCACGCGCTTCTTCACCGCCGAATCATTGATCTTCCACTGCATCTGCATTTCTTCGGCGATGGGCCGGAAACGCTCGCGGAACTCGGCAAGGTGGAACGGCAGCGAATCGGCCTTGATGTCGATGCGCATGAAATACCGGCTGTCACCGTCGTTGTTGTCCGAGTGATAGCGCGATTCGAGAATCCAGCCGTGGTGTTCGGCAATGAAACTGGCGACACGGGCGACGATACCGACGCGGTCGGGGCAGGAGGCAGAAAGGGTGAAGTAGCGTTGCGAATACATGGTAGAGGTCAGCCTTCGATACGGGCAAAGGCGTTGTCGATCTGTTCGCGGAGTTCAGCGTAGGTGCGGGTCACCGGATACTGCGGGAACTCGCGGATGACGTTCTCCGGCGGGTGGAAGAGGATGCCGGCATGCGCTTCGGCCAGCATCTTGGTGTCGTTGTACGAGTCGCCGGCGGCAACGACCGAGAAGTTCATTTCGCGGAAACGCTTGACGGCCTCGCGCTTCTGCTCGGGCATGCGCAGGTGGTAATCGACCACCACGCCGTTGGCGTCCGTTTCGAGGCTGTGGCAGAACAGCGTCGGCCAGGCCAGTTGGCGCATCAGCGGATGAGCAAACTCGTAGAACGTATCCGACAGGATGATCACCTCATAGTCTTCGCGCAGCTTGTCGAGGAATTCGCGCGCGCCAGGCAAGGGCCCCATCTCGCAGATGACCTTCTGGATGTCCGGCAAGCCGAGCTTTTTCTCGGCCAGGATATCCAGCCGGAACTTCATCAGCTTGTCGTAATCCGGCTCGTCACGCGTCGTGCGGCGAAGTTCCGGAATGCCAGTGCGCTCGGAGAACGCGATCCAGATTTCAGGGACCAGCACGCCTTCAAGGTCGAGGCAGACGATTTTCACGGAATACTCCCAAAAGGTTGGCGAAAAAACGGAGTATTCTACCAAAAGCCGCCATCCCCCCGGAGGGGGTTAACCGTGCTGCGACAGCCCCGATGTCAGGCGCACAATGCAGCCAGAGGATGTTCACGAAGGCCTGGCGCAACCCAGCCCCGCATATCGGCAGGCAGTTCAGCCAGGACAGAGCGAGCATCGTCCTCGCACTCGAAAGCGGCGAAGACGCATGCGCCGGAGCCAGTCATCCGTGCCTCGGCAAACCGCGACAGCCACTGCAGGTGTCGGGCGATTTCAGGAAAACGGGCAACGGCAACTGTTTGCAAATCGTTATCGCCAAATCCCGGCATCCAGTCATTGGCATTTATCGCCGGCGTATCGCGGCGGAGTTCCGGCGAACGGAAAATATCCACGGTCGGCACCTGCACCGGCGGCTCGAGTACCACGTACCACGCCGGCGGCACCACCACCGGCACCAGTTCCTCGCCCACCCCCTCGGCGAAGGCGTTCCGGCCGAAAACGAAGACCGGAACGTCCGCGCCCAGCGTCAGCCCGATTTCCTGAAGGCACTGGCGCGGCAAACCCAACTGCCAGAGATGGTTTAGCGCCACCAAGACCGTGGCCGCATCGGAACTGCCACCGCCGAGACCGCCCCCCATCGGCAGACGCTTCTCGACAGCAATTTCGACGCCCTGACGGCAACCGGTTTCTACCTGCAACAGGCGCGCCGCGCGCACTGTCAGGTCGCTTTCCGGCGGCACCCCGGGCAACGGCCGCGCCAACGTCACCGCGCCGTCATCGCGCCGCGAGAAGCTCAACTGATCGCCATACCCGACGAACCGGAACAGCGTTTGCAGAAGGTGATAGCCATCGGCCCGCCGGCCGACCACGTGCAGGAACAGGTTTAGTTTCGCTGGCGCCGGGTAGGCGCTCGACCAGGTCCATTGCTCGGAAGGGTTCATGTTGAAAACTTTCGTTACGGCAGACGCGTCCATTCGTCTATACGCAGGCGCAGTTCGAAAACTCCGATCCGCTCGGCGAATAACCGCCCGGGCAAAGCATCCGGCGCATCGCTGTCGTACTCATAATTGACCCGCCAGTCTTCATGACGCATGGAAACTGGCCGACCGAGGGCATCGCTCTCCGCGATGCGTTCAGGTACTAGGCGGCCGCGCACCCAATCGGCCAGCAGTGCAAGCGGAAGGCGGTAGCCGAGCACCTGCTCGGTCAGCGATTCGGTGTCCGCTGCGGAATACGTCTTGCCGTCGCTGGTCGTCAGAGAGGCACTGCGCGCGTCCGCGACGATTTCAGCAACGCCCTGCCCAAACGGCGAGGAGAGCACGACATCATCGCTACCACCCGCATGCCTCCAGCGCAGGCGACCGGAATGGCTCTGCTCGTCCTGGCGCAGTGAAAATCGCCCTTCGATGATGAAATCGTCGAGGGTATCTCTGGAGAGGAGTACGGCTTCAGAAGTGGACGTCGGCAGCGCCGCACAACCGGCGAGCAGCAACGCGGACACAAGAACGACAATGCGGAACAGCGCCCGCTGCAAAAATGAACGCATGATTCAGATATCAGGGAAACAACCGCCGGATCGTGCCGGTCAACACCTCGTTCTTCGGATGCTTTTTCTGCACCTCGAGCAACAGGCGACGCGCGTCATCCTGCCGCCGCAACGCCCAGAGCACTTCGCCGAGATGCGCGGCAATCTCGGGATCATCACGCTTGGCGTAGGAACGCTCAAGATAGGTGAGCGCACCGTTGAGATCCCCCATACGGAACAAGACCCAGCCCATGCTGTCGAGAATGAAGCCGTCCTCCGGCGATAGCGCCAGCGCCTTCTCGATAAGTTGCCGCGCTTCCTGAAGCCGCTCGCCACGGTCGGCATAGGCATAGCCCAGCGCGTTGTAGGCCTGAGCACTCTCCGGGCGCAATTCGATCATGCGGCGCAACCGGATCTCCATCACGTCCAGACGATTCAACCGCTCGGCCATCAGCGCCGTTTCGTACATCAGGTCCGGCTGATCGGGCTGTTCGACGAGTTTCCCCTCCAACAAATCGAAGGCCTCCTGCAGACGCCCGGCGTCACGCAACAGCGCCGCCTCGGCAACAACCATCTGAACCTGTTCCGCAGGCTTATCCACTTTGGTACTGCGGAGTACTTCGCGCGCACCTTCGAGATTTCCCTGATCAGCAATGATCCGGGCTCGACGGATTTGCGCCGGCAGGTAATGCTCTCCGGTGGCAATTTCTCCGTAGTACGTCAGCGCTTCGTCATGCCGCTGGTCGTCCTCGGCGATCTGCGCCAAGTAGTAGTAGGCCGCATTCCTGTCCTGCACGTTCAGCGTGACGAAATGCTTGAGCTGCGCCTCTGCCCGCGCCTTGTCGTTCTGCTGCAGCGCCAGAATCGCAACTGAATAGATAATTTCCGGCTTGTCCGGATACACCTTGAGCAGCGCGTCGAAATGTCGCCGCGCGTCGTCGTAACGCCTCTCGCCGACCAGCGCCCGGGCCAGCAGGAATTGGGCATCATGCGCCGCCGGATGGCGCTCCACAAACCCTTCGAGGAAAGCAATGGCATCCACGGTCGATTCGCGCAACATCAACTGCGCCCGGAAATACGCCGCCATCTCCCAGTCCGGCCGCAACTCCAGCGCGTGGTCAGCTTCCTGCCTCGCCCGCGCGGTCATCCCCGCCGAACCAGCCGCCTGAGCCATGGCGTAGTGCGCTTCGGCGATACCTTCGAATGGGCGGCAAACCATCTCGATCAGCCGGAATACGGCCTGACGATCAGGGGAGCGCGCGAGCATCCGATTCAGGCCGAGAAGATTTCCGGCGAGAGCCTCCTTGTCGCTCTCAAGCATGCGAGCAATGTGCGGCGCAACTTCACCCAGCCGGTTTTCGAGAACCAGCAGGCCGACCAGCATCCGCTGCGCCGGTTTTGACAATGGATCGACATCGAGCCACAGACGAGACATCTCCAAGGCAATCGCCATGTGCCGGGCGGCGATCGCCACTTCGACCGCGCGTTGGATCACCTTCGGGTCGCGAGTCCGGAACGCCAGGCTGGCATAAGCCCTGCTCGCCAGATCGAGTTCGCCGCGCCGTAGCGCAATCTCCGCCAGCAATACCTGATAAACGGTCTGCCCAAGCAGATCGTCGTTGTCGGCCTCGTCGGCTTCGTCGGCATCCTTGGCGCCAACGGCAACCATCGACGTGGACGGCGACTTGTGCGCTGCAACCGGCGCCTCTGTCGCCCCGGCCGGAGCGCAAAAAAGGCCCGCCAACAACGCGGCAACACAAAGAATTCGTGGAATGAATTTCATGGGTCGGAATGATACTCGGGCATGTCGGAGCCCATTAGAGTTATTTGCGCCATAATGGTTTTCCCATGTTATGTACTTTTCCCGGGAGCAGCAATGCCGGAACTGCCGGAGGTCGAAGTCAGCCGTCGCGGGCTGTTGCCATTCCTGCCAGGTCAACGCATCGTCCGTGTCGTAGTCAGGACACCGAAACTGAGGCATGAAATCCCGCCGGACCTGCAGGAACGACTGTCCGGCGCACGCCTCATCGAGATCCAGCGTCGAGGCAAATATCTCCTGTTTCTGATCGACAGTGAGCGACACAACGGCCACCTGATCGTGCATCTGGGCATGTCCGGCAGTCTGCGCCTCGTTCCCAACGACACCCCACCGCAAAAGCACGACCACGTCGATCTGGTCTTTCCCCACACCACGCTACGCCTTCGCGACCCACGACGTTTCGGTGCGGTTTTGTGGCACGCCGGGCCACCGGAGCAACTCCCGCTCATCGCTGTTCTCGGCATCGAGCCTTTATCCTCCGAATTCGACGGCAACTGGCTTTACGCGGCCACGCGAAAGCGATCGACACCGATCAAGCCGCTGCTCATGGACAGCCACCTGATCGTCGGCATCGGCAACATCTACGCCGCGGAGAGTCTGTTCCGCGCAGGAATTGCCCCAACTCGCCCCGCCGGCAGCCTGGGGCGGCAACGCTGCCAACGGCTCGCCGCAGCCATTCGGACGACGCTCGAAGAATCCATCGCGGCGGGCGGTAGCAGCGTGCGCGATTACGTGCATAGCGACGGTGGCGCAGGCAGCTTTCAGGTGGTGTGCGCGGTCTACGGCCGCGACGGCGCCCCCTGCCCCGCGTGCGGCACGCCGATCCGCGTCTTTCGCCAGGCGGGGCGCGCGACTTTTCATTGCCCGCGCTGCCAGCGCTAAGCGGACTCGCCACTCGTCGCCACAGCGTTTGATCGGCACCGGGGATGTGCTAGAGTCGCCGCCAGCGTATTCTAACGGGATGCTCCATGACGCTCGCCCAACAATTTTCTGCCTATAACGACTGGCGCAACCGTCTCTCACACAACCTTGACGGTTTCCGCCAATGGCTTTCGGAAAACGACCTGTGCGACGCACAAACAGATCTGCGTTTCGAGCGGCTACTTGATAAGCTGCGTGAAGACCGTCTGCACGTCGCCTTCGTCGCC
>QKII01000162.1 GCA_003249625.1 Propionivibrio sp.
CATGTCGCCCTGACCGAGCAGCGCCTCCGCCCCCATCTGATCGAGAATCGTGCGCGAATCGATCTTCGACGATACCTGGAACGAGATACGCGTCGGGATGTTGGCCTTGATCAGACCGGTGATGACATCAACCGACGGCCGCTGCGTGGCGAGAATCAGGTGAATACCCGCCGCGCGCGCTTTTTGCGCCAGACGCGCGATCAGCTGCTCGACCTTCTTGCCGGCAACCATCATCAGATCGGCCAGTTCGTCGATGATCACCACGATATGGGGCATCGGCACCAGCGGCTCGGGCGTTTCCGGTGTCAGCGAGAGCGGGTTGGGCAGCTTGTTGCCGGCTTTCTCCGCATCCTTGATGCGGTGATTGAGGCCGGCGATATTGCGAACGCCCATCGCCGACATCAACTTGTAGCGCTTTTCCATTTCGCCGACGCACCAGTTGAGCGCGTTGGCCGCCTGCTTCATGTCGACAACGACCGGTGCCAGCAGGTGCGGAATGCCTTCGTAGATGGACAGCTCCAGCATCTTCGGGTCGACCAGGATCAGGCGTACCTTGTCCGGCTCCGACTTGTAGAGCAACGACAGGATCATCGCGTTGATCCCCACCGACTTGCCGGACCCGGTCGTGCCGGCGACCAGCAGGTGCGGCATCTTGGCCAAATCGACAACCACCGGATGCCCGCCGATGTCCTTACCTAGCGTCATCGCCAGCGGCGAGGACATGGCGTGGTACTCGTGGCTGGAGATGATCTCCGAGAGGCGCACGGTTTGCCGCTTCGGATTGGGCAACTCCAGCGCCATGCAGGACTTGCCCGGCACCGTCTCAACGACGCGGATGGAAACCATCGATAATGAACGCGCCACGTCCTTGGCCAGATTGACGATCTGCGAGCCCTTTACACCAACAGCCGGTTCGATCTCGTATCGGGTAATCACCGGCCCGGGATAAGCCGCCAGAACCTTCACCTGCACGCCAAAGTCGGCGAGCTTGCGCTCGATAAGGCGTGAGGTGTATTCCAGCGTCTCGGCGCTTACCACTTCTGTCGCCACCGCGGCTGGCTCAAGCAAATGCAGCGGCGGCAACATGCCACCCACAACGGCCTCGGGGAACAATGGCGTCTGGCGCTCGCGTTCGATACGCTTCTCGACCTTCGCGGGCACAGGCAACTCTGGCGGCGGCGCCTGGATGATGATCGGTTCGCGCGTTTCCTCGCGCTTTTTCTCATCCTCGACCACCGCTTCGCGTTCACGCGCGACTTCGCGCCCGATGCGCCGATCCTTCCAACTGTCGATCAGATTGCGCGCACCGAAAACCAGCCGCTCGATGAGCGTACCGAAACGTTCGGCAGCAGACAACCAGGACATTCCAGAGAAGACGCTCCAGCCGAGCGCCCACAAGGCGATCAGCGCCAGCGTTGCCCCCGTATAACCGAAATAACGCACACTCAAGCCGCCCAGTCCCTTGCCAAGAATGCCTCCCGGCGCCAGCGGCAGTTGCGCCTCATGCGAATAGAAGCGAAGCGCTTCGAGCGCGCTGCTCGATACGATAACCAGAAGAAAACCGGCCAATGCAATGTACAAAGGGCGACGATCGGCGTGACGGAAGCCGTCCAGCCGACGGTAGCCCCACCACACCATCGCCAGCATGAGCACGACCCACCACCACGCCGACAGCCCGAAGATATAGAGCAGCAGATCGGCCAGCCAAGCGCCTCCGCGGCCAGCCGGATTGTGCAGTACCGAGGAGGCAACCGCATGTGACCAGCCCGGATCGCCGCGATGGAACCCCCACAGTGCCAGACTCAGAAATGCCGCCACGGCAACCAGCGCAATCCAGCGCGATTCCTGCAGGAGCATGCCGATTTTTTCGGGAAGCGGACTCGGCGGCTCGGAGGCTCGGCCAAGCCGG
>QKII01000478.1 GCA_003249625.1 Propionivibrio sp.
CGCTCATGCATGATCAGGTGTTGGCCAGGTTTCCCTTGCTCGGGCCCGAAGTTCTGGCCGCGCGCCATGGCAGAACCACCAGCGGCCAGACCAAGCGTGAGAGTCAGGGCGGCGACGAGCAGGCGGGGGGAAAAACGTGTTTTCATGATTCAGACTCCTTTTTGAGAATTGAGTGGGTCAGCCGGCCGATCCGTTCCTAGCGCCTTGCTGATGGAGCCATTCTCCGGAATGTGCGGTTGCAAACGATTTCGCTCGCAGGGCGCTTCGTTGCAATTTGTTTCGGAGCCATCAGGCGGAAACAAGTACACAACAACGATGTGGCGTCTGGCACGACCTGCGGCCTCGATGAGCAAAGGCGTGAAACCACCCAAGGGTTGCGGTTAAGATGTTTCAACCGATCGCGTACAACGACACGCCACCATTTGAGGACAAATACTATGGCCACCATCGCATTTCTCGGCACCGGACTGCTCGGCAGCGCATTCGCGGAAGCCGCCGCCAGGCGCGGGGACACCGTCACGGCATGGAACCGTTCGCCGGAAAAAGCCCAAGCTCTGGCGCCGTTCGGTGTCAAAGCCGCCGCAACGCCCGCCGACGCGGTGCGAGGCGCTGAGCGGATCCACCTGATACTCAAGGATGATGCTGTTGTGGAAGAGGTTATCGCGTCCGCGCGAGCGGGGCTCTCCGCCGACGCCGTGCTGATCGATCACAGCACCACCCTGCCGCAGCTCACCATGGAACGGGCCAAACGACTGCAAGCCGAGGGCGTCCGCTATCTGCATTGCCCCGTCTTCATGGGCCCTTCGGCTGCGCGAAATGCGCAAGGCAGCATGCTGGTCAGCGGATCGGAAGCAATCTTCGACAGTGTCAAGGCGGAACTCGCACAAATGACCGGGCGACTTGAGTATATGGGCGAACGCCCTGATCTAGCGGCACTCGACAAGCTGTTCGGCAACGCCATGTTCATCGGCCTGTGGGCTGTGATGGCGGATATTCTCACCTTGGCCAAGGCCGGCGGAGTTGCCCCCGAGGACGCGATCAAACTGCTGGGGATGCTTGACCTGAATGGCGTGGTCGCGGCGCGTGGCACGAGCATGGCCACGTGCAACTTCACGCCGACCTTCGAACTGGCCATGGCGCGCAAGGACGTGCAACTGATGCTGGACACGGCAGGCGACCTTCCACTGGCCGCGCTACGTTCGGTCGCCGCGCGCATGGATCAACTGATTGCGGCTGGCTACGGTGCAGAGGACGCAGGCGTGCTGGCCATCGACGCCGTACGGCAGAGTTGAAATAAAAAAAAGGATGATCGTAGCAAGAATGTATCGGGTTTCTTGCTATGACCATCCAGGTCAGGAGATCTGCTGAATCGTCGTGACTTGCCGTGCTTCAACACCGTGCGCGGTTCATCTTTTCGTCACAGGCGATCCAAGAAGCCGCCTCAAGGCGGCGGGCGTGGGGGCGCCCGCCGCCACACTTCATCACTTCATCAGCCCTTGATCGCCTCTGCGACAACGCGGGCACAGAGCGCCAGCGAGATGGCGCCGGCGTCCGGGTAGCCGAGGCTGCGCTGGGTATGTGACTTGGCGCGGCCAAGCTTCGGCGTGAGTTGCGCGGTAGCTTCGCCGGCCTTGGTGGCTACGTCGGCGGCGATTGCCCACGCTTCGGCAAGCGACTTGCCCTTGCCGACTTCCTCGTTCAGCGTCGCGGCAAACGGGACGAACGAGTCGACCAGCGTCTTGTCGCCAACCTTGGCACCACCGAGACGCATGATGGCTTCAAGACCAGCCTGCGCCCCCTTGGCAACTGCGTCGGCACTCATTTCGGCTTCGTCGCTGAGCTTGGTACTCCAGATACGCAGAGCGAGGCCCCACAGCGCGCCTGAAGCCCCTCCGGCGCGGTCGGCCCAGGCGTTGGCGGCCGTGGCCAGGACGCTGGCGGCACCGGCACCGGCTGCCGCCGCCTTTTGCGCGGCATCGGCAGCGGCGGCTGAACCGCGGGTCATGCCCTGGCCGTGGTCGCCGTCACCGGCGCGGGCATCGATGCGCCCGAGTTCGGGTTCGGCTTCACGCAACGCAGTGGCAACCTTGGCGATTACGCCAGCGATGCACTTGCCGTTTTCCTTCGATGCGGCGGACGCCGGGCCGAACTTGAGCTCCTCTTCCTTGTCCTCGAAGGCCGGTGCCGGTTGCGTCGGGATGATCGCGCCGCGGCGAAGCACCGGCGCGTCGCACGGCGCGCACCAGAGCTGTTCGAGCTCGTCGTCGAGCCAGGTCAGGGTCAGGGAGCAGCCGGCCATGTCCATGCTGGTAACGTACTCGCCGACTTCCGGCTCGATCGCGGTGAGGCCGGCTTTCTTCAGTTCGGCTTCAACACTGACCCAGAGGACGAACAGTTCTTCGTACTTGGTGGAGCCAAGTCCGTTGAGGATGACCGCGACGCGGCCCTTGCAATCGGCAGGCTTTTCCTTCACCAGCTTTTCGACCAGCATCTTCGCCAGCGCGCTGGCCGGCATCATGTCTTCCTCGCTGATGCCCGGTTCGCCGTGGATGCCGAGGCCGACACCGATGCGCTGTGCCGGCACGGTGAAGAGAGGCTCCTTGGCACCCGGTAGCGTGCAGCCGCTGAAGGCGACGCCGAAGGAAACGGTGTTCTTGTTGGCCTTGACGGCGACGCGCTCGACATCGTCGAGCTTCATCCCGGCTTCAGCGGCCGCGCCCGCGATCTTGAAGACGGCGAGGTCGCCGGCTACACCGCGGCGCTCGTTGGCCTTTTCAGGCGGGGCGCTGGCAACATCGTCGGTTACAGCGAGAACGCGCACGTCAACGCCTTCCGAAACGAGGCGCTCGGCGGCAAGGCCAAAGTTCAGCACGTCGCCGGCATACTTGCCGAAGCCGAGCAGGACACCGCCGCCACGGCTGGCCTTGCGGCAGACGTTGGCGACGAGGTGCGTCGAAGGCGAGGCGAAGACGTCGCCGGCTACCGCTGCATCGGCGAGGCCCGGCCCGACGAAGCCGGCGAAGGCCGGGTAGTGCCCTGAACCGCCGCCGATGACGAGGGATACCTTGCCTTCCGGCGTGGCGGTCGAGCGCACGACACCGCCGATCACGGGGCGCACGTGGCGGGCATACACGGAAGCGAAGCCGGCCAGGGCGGTCTTGGCGAATTCTTCCGGATTGTCGTAAATGCAGGTCATGTCAGGTCCCCCTTTGACTTAGCGTGGCAGGATGGTGCGAAGATAATCGCGGTTCATGGCGCAGACGGTGAGGCTGTCGCCGCCGTAGTGTTCGCAAAGGAAGGCGCTCTTGTAGCCGTGGGCGAGGGCTTTCTGGATGGCCGTCCGGTAATTGATGATGCCCAGCGCAAGCGAGGTCGGGTACGAGCAGATGAGGTTCTGCGCCGGATCCTCGATGCGCATGTAGTTCTTGACGTGCCAGTACTTGGCGTAGGGCACGAGCTTGTCGATCATCGACGCCCAGTGCTCGACCGGCCGGTGCAGGCGGACAAGGTTGCCGATGTCGGCATTGATGCCGACCGCCGGGACATCAACGTCGTTGACGAATTTAACCGCGCCGTCGGCCGTACCGATGTAGGTGTCTTCGTACATTTCCAGCGAAACTTCGATGCCCAGTTCCTGAGCGTGCTTGCCGAGCTCGCGGATGCGGCTGACCGCCTTTTGATACGTTTCAGGATCATCCGGGTTCTTGACGCCATCGGCAGTCCAGAACCAGAGGTGCTTCTTCTGCTCTTCGGTGAATTCGCCGAACAGCCCGAAGGAGACGGCCTTGGCGCCGATCTCGGCGGCGGCATCGATCACACGGTGGTTGTAGGCGAGGTAGTTGTCGGCATTGACCGGATCAATGACGCTGGCCTTGCGCGTCGTCGAGATCGCCGGGATGGTCAGACCGACCGTCTTGACGACGTACATGAAATCGCGCAGGCGGCTCGGGGAAAGATCGGCCACGCGCACCCAGCTGTCGCTCGGGTCGAACTCGGTGAAGCCGGCGTCGACCACCTGCTCAAGCGTCGCCGCCCAGTGGTCGGCCGGCTGGTCCTGCACCAGGCTGCCGTCCGGCAACACGCCGGAGAAGCCGTTCATCGCGGCCGCAATCGGCCAGTTGTCACGATTCCACTTGGTTTCACAGCATCCTGATTTTTTTTCTTCCGACATAGCCTTATCTCCAATCAAATTCGTTTGTACCGTCAAGCCGCCTGTTTCTTGCGCGCCGCCTCACTGACGAGATCGACGATCCGCGCGAAGCCTTCTGCCTTCCACGCGGCGCGCCCGACAAACAGGCCGTCCACGTCCTCGATCTCAAGAATGTCTTTCCCGTTTTCCGGTGTGACCGAACCGCCATAGATGATCCGCGTCTTCTCCGCAACCTCGTCGCCGCAATGCTTGCGCAGGATGTTACGCAGCGCGCGATGCCGCTCGGCGATGTACTCTGGCGAGGCCGCTTCCGCCATGCCAATGGCCCAGCGCGGTTCGTAGGCCATGATGATTTCCGGCACGCGCGTGTCCGGCTGGCCGTCGATTGCCGTCAGCATCTGGCTGGCCAACACTTCGTCGGCGCGGCCGGCAGCTTTTTCCTCGGCCAACTCGCCGAGGCAGAGGATCGGTATCAGCCCGACACTCATCGCCTTGTCGAGTTTGCGCCTGACCAGTTCGTAGGTTTCACCAAAATGCTGCAGGCGCTCGGAATGCGCCAGTTCGACATAGCGGCATCCGACCTCGAGCAGCATCGGTGCAGAAATCTCTCCGGTCCAGCTGCCGGAATCCTCCCAGTGCATGTTCTGCCCGCCAATGGCCACGGGCGATCCATCGAAGGCATAGGCCGCCGTAGTAAGCGAGGTAAAGGGAGGCAACACGTAGACGTCGATCGCCGACGTGTCGATCGCGGCGATCCGCGATCGAAGCTCTTCGGCATAGCGGATCGATTCCGCCACGCCGTTGTTCATTTTCCAGCCGGTTCCGGCTACCAACCTGCGCATGTGTAATCTTCCTGCGGTTCGTCGTCAGGCACGCTCAAGCTGAAACTGGCCAGTGCCAAGATGCATTGGCCAGCCTGAACGCGCGTCGCGAGTTACTTGCGGTACTTCTTGTCCAGTTCGTTGATCGCCACAACGTTGCCCGCCGACGGCCCCTGCGGGTCGAAGCCGGAAATCGATGCCAGCCAGGCGTTGACGATTGTTTTGGCCAACTCCGGTCCGATCACACGCGCACCCATGGTGATGATGTGCGCATCGTTGCTCTTTGCTGCGCGCTCGGCAGAGAAGGTGTCATGCGTTTGTGCGGCGCGGATGCCCGGCACCTTGTTGGCCGACATGGCGACGCCGATACCGGTGCCGCAGCACAGAATGCCACGGTCTGCCTGCCCGGAGAGAACCGCCTGGGCAACGCGCTCTGCCATATTGGCGTAGTACTCGCTGCCACCGCTCGGCGACTTGCTCATGTCAGTAACCTCGACATCCTTGAGGCTCTTCAGGTGGGGAACCAGGATATCGACCAGGGAAACTCCGGCGCTGTCGCCTCCAATCGCAATCTTCATTTCAATCGTGCCTTTCGTAAATGCCAACGGTATTTTGTCTGAAGCCGCGAAGCAGTATAATACTTTTGTATTTGTGACACAACATTTGTCTATATACTTACACTCATCTACAACGGAAACGACTTGGCAAGCCTGGACTCAAACAAGCAGTCAGGCGAGCAACGAACAACGGGGAAAACACATGAGCACGACTGAATCCAGCAACCTGATTGGCGAGCAGTTGCGAGCGCGCATCGCGTGGTATTACTTCGTCGCCGGCCTTACCCAGCAGGAAATATCGGACCGTCTCGGCATCGCCCGGGCGCGGGTAAACAAGATCGCCGGCCAGCTGCGCGCCGACGGCTCGGTGATCATCGACGTGCGCCTGCCATTGGCCAGCTGCGTCGAACTAGAGGAAAAACTGAAGGCGAAGTACGGGCTGAAGACCGTCGCCGTGGTTCCGTCGGCCGACGACGACGAGCAGCAGCGGCGGATGATCGGCGAGGCCGCCGCCGCGATCCTCGACACCCTGATTTCCGACGGTCAATGCATTTCCGTGGGCTGGGGGCGGACGCTGAGCGCCAGCATCAAGCAGCTACGCACACGCAAACTGGCGAACAGTTCGGTGGTATCACTGATGGGCGGACTGACGCGTGGCTCGGAAACCAACACCTTCGAGGTATCCACCGAACTGGCGAAGACGCTCGGTGCCGACTGCTACTATGTCACCGCGCCGGTGTACTGCCCCTGTGTCGAAAGCCGCGAATTTCTCCTCGCGCACAGCGGGGTCAACGAGGTCATGGAGCGGGCTCGCAAGTCCGACGTGGCGATCGTTTCCTGCGGCGACCTGACGCCGCGCACCAAGCTGACGACGATCAACAGCGTCCGCCAGCGACTGCCGGAACTGAAGAAGATCGGTGCCATCGGGGAAATTCTCGGAACCTTCCTGGATGCCGCGGGAAATCCGGTCGATCACGAACTCAACCACACCGTCATCGCCATGCCGCCGACCGATCTGCGAGCCATTTCGAACAGCCTGCTGATTTCTGGTGGCGTGTACAAGGCAGCGGTCGTCAAGGCCATTCTCGCCCAAGGGTATGTCAACGGCTTGGTGACCGACGAGGCGGTCGCGCAGAAGCTGCTTGCCTGAGCGCCAGGAAAAGTACGCCCTCAGATCGCGTTCTTGATGCGCTCCCAGGTACGCTGCATGTGATCGACCAATGCCCTGGAGAGACGTTCGCCGGCGCGCGCTTCAAGCGCGGCGATCATTTCTTCGTGATCGGCCATGGCGTCTTTCCAGGAAGCATCCGTCCTGTCACCAATGAAACGGATACGCTTCATGCGCGTCTGCAGGATGTCATGCACCAGACACAGCGATTCATTGCCGGCGAGCGAAATCAATAGCGAGTGAATCTGCTGGTTGAGCTTGAAGTACGGAAGACGCTCCTTCCGGTCGTAAAACCCGATCATTTCGTCGTGCAAGCGTCGAACCTCTCGGATTTCCTCGTCCGTCGCGTTCTGGCACGTCAGCGGTCCGGCCATCGCCTCGAGATGGCTGAGTACGGCAAGCATGTCTTGCGCATCCTTGCGGGTAAGTTCACGCACGAACGCGCCGCGGCTCGGTATCAGCTCAACCAGCCCCTCTGATGCCAGCACCTTCAGCGCCTCGCGCAGAGGGGTTCTGGAAATGCCCAGTTGCTGACACAGCTGCCCCTCGTGGATACGCACACCGACGGGCAGGAACCCCTCAATGATCATATCCCGAATGCGCGAGACAACGACGTTGTGCAGGGTGGGGCGCTCGATCCGCACCGCCTCTACCGAGGCACTG
>QKII01000486.1 GCA_003249625.1 Propionivibrio sp.
CCTGATGTCCGCCAGGATGCTCTTCAACTCCTCGTAGTCCGGTGGATCCCGCTGCAGGAACAATTCGCCGGCCTCGGCGTTGCGCAGGATGGCACCCAAGGGCTGGTTCAACTCGTGCGCCAGGGCGGTAGAGAGCTGTCCCATGGTGAACACGCGCGACATGTGAGCGAGCTCACCGCGCAGCGCCTGCTTCTCGAGCTCTGCCAACTTTAGCTGCGTCATTTCCACATGGGACACCACAGCTCCGCCGTCGGACGTTCGGAGCGGCACCGCGCGCATCAGAAAGAACCTGTCTTTCCCTCGTGAGCGGCACAGATATTCCATTTCGAAACTCTCGCGGGTGCCGTCCAGCACGGATCGGACGCCTTCGAACGCGCCCAACGCCGTCGGGTCACCACTGCCAGCTGCGGCCAGACACACCCCCAGATAACTGACGCCCACCCAGTCGGCGCCGCCCCCGTTCGCCTGCGCGAAGGCCTTCCAGGCATCGTTCACGTCGATGATCGTGCCGCTCGGGTTCAGGATGGCAATCTCGTGGTCGAGCGAAGAGAGTATCTGCTGCTTGAACTCAGCCGACTGCTGTAGGCTTTGCTCGGCAAGCTTGCGGTCGGTGATATCGGTGGAGACGCCGCGGACGCGCAGCGGCTGTCCGTTACTCGCCCTTTCCACCTGTCCCTGAGCGCTAAACCACCGCGTCGCGCCGCTTGCGCCGATCGCGCGATATTCCACCTCAAAATTCCCGGCGGTGCTTTCCAGCGCAGCGCCCATGGTCCGCCGGATATGTTCTCGGTCGTCGTCATACACCCATTGGAAAAAGCGGTCGAGATTGATGCGCTCGGACTTGCTGAGGCCGCGGCGCTCGCGGACGTTGTCGCTAACCCAGAATTCATCGTTGGCGATGTCCCAGTCCCAGACGCCGATGTGCCCGGCGCTCGTGGCGCGCCGCATGCGCTCCTGGCTTTCGCGCAACTCGTGGGGGAGTTGACTAGCCCGCACCACATCCATGCCCAGCTCATAGGCGATGCCCATGAGAATGATCAGAAACAGGAAACTGAGGGTAAACGGAACCGGCAGCGTTCCGCGGTTCAGCATCTCCGACAGTACGAGCGCCACGACGATCGCGGTTCCGAATGTCACGCCGACCACCGCGGCGCGTCGGCGCTCGCCTTGACGCCAGGCCGAGAAGGCCGCATCCACCGCGAACACCAGAAACAGTATCCCGCTCGCGTGCGTGATGTTCGTCCAGGGATTCTTCTCGCCGATCGCCACCACGATCGTTTCGCCCCAGATGGAAATCGGATTGAGGCCGGTAATCTCGCGGAAGTTCAAGTTCGGGTCGAGGCTAAAAGTGAGCGCCAAGACCACGACTCGGAGCCCGGTGACTAGCCACGCCAGCCAGAGGCGGCCCGCCCGGAGGTAGAGCCGGACAAACCAGATCAGCGAGACCACCAGCACGCCGAGCGGTACATGGTACCAGCGCAGCAACTCGCCGAACTGCTCGGGCGTCTGCGCCCGCATGAGCGCCATTTCGAACACCGCATTGATCACTGCCGCCGCTGCCGCGATCGCGAACGCGAGATTCGCCCATGAGTCCCGTGATTTGGCCCATATAAGCAGCTGCACTGCCGCTAATGTCAGGCAGATACCAGCATTGGCCGACCAAATGACGGTGATCCAGCTCGTCATTCGGGTGATTCTAATCGCCCTATTTAGGCAGCGCCAAACGGTTTGTCCGGGAATACGGCAGCCGCTGAAGAAAACGTCTGAGCCGAAAAGCCGGATGCGCGCAGCAGGCGTGCCATACTGCTCAGATGCGATAGGTCGTCGTCCACCACGAAAACAATGGGTGCGATCGCACTCATGCGATGGCCTTCGATTCCACTGCGTTCA
>QKII01000011.1 GCA_003249625.1 Propionivibrio sp.
GTTGTTCCCGAACTGGCCTCGCGCGACCACATCCGACGCACCGTCCCGCTACTGCGGCGCGTTCTTGCCGAGAGCGGGCATTCGCTCGACGCTGTCGATGCCATTGCCTACACGCAAGGCCCTGGGCTGGCAGGCGCTCTACTGGTCGGAGCCGCCTTCGCCGAAGGACTCGCCGCGTCGCTGAATATCCCGACCGTCCCCGTCCATCACCTCGAAGGCCACCTGCTCTCTCCGCTGCTTTCGAAACAGCCGCCGACCTTCCCTTTTGTCGCGCTGCTCGTTTCCGGCGGACACAGCCAACTGATGCGCGTTGACGGCGTCGGCCGTTACCAACTACTCGGCGAAACGCTTGACGACGCCGCTGGCGAAGCGTTCGACAAGACCGCCAAGCTACTCGGACTCCCGTACCCCGGCGGCCCCGCGCTCTCCGCCTTGGCTGAAACAGGCCATCCGGACATCTGCAAGTTCCCGCGGCCGATGCTCCACTCCGGCGACCTCGACTTCAGCTTCAGCGGGCTCAAGACGGCGGTCCTCACCCATGTGCGCGAAATCGGCAAACCGGACGAGCGGCAACGCGCCGACATCGCTCGGGGTTTCCAGGACGCCATCGTTGAGGTGCTCGTGAAGAAATCGATGCGCGCGCTGAAGAACTGCGGCCTGACCCAACTGGTCGTCGCCGGCGGCGTCGGCGCAAACAGGGAGTTGCGCCGCCAGCTGGACGCACGCGCGAAGAAAAACAGGATCGCCGTGTATTACCCGGAATTCGAATTCTGTACCGACAACGGGGCGATGATCGCCCTCGCTGGCGCACTGCGTTTCAAGGCCGGGCTATCAATCAAGCCACCGGGCGCTTTCGCCGTTCGGCCGCGCTGGCCGCTTAGCGAGCTGACCAGCCAGGAAACTCGCTGATCACGCTTTCTTCTTGGCACCGATTTTCGGTTCCGTACCGGCCATCAGTCGCTGCAGGTTGGCCCAGTGTTTCACAATCAAGGCGCAGGCGATGATGCCAACCACCAGCAGCAAGGTACCGGTCCCCCACAAAAAGAAGGCGCTAACCGGTGCCGCAGCGGCTGCAACCAACGCCGCCAGCGATGAATAGCGCAAGACGAAGGCGATTGCCAGCCAGACCCCCAGCGTAACCAATCCGAGCAAGGGGTCGAGCGCGAGAAGAACACCTGCTGCCGTCGCCACCCCCTTGCCTCCCTTGAAGTGCAGAAACACCGGGTACAAGTGACCAAAAAAAACTGCCAACGCCGCTACACCCACCAAGCCGTCCAAAAAGCCGAGCTTCGGCCCGTAGGTTTGCGCCAGAAAAACCGCCAGCCAGCCCTTGGCCATATCACCAAGTAAAGTCAGTGCCGCGGCCGCCTTGTTGCCGCTGCGCAGGACATTGGTAGCCCCGGGATTCTTCGAGCCGTAACTGCGCGGGTCAGCCAGACCGAAGAGGCGGCTGCAAACCACGGCAAAAGGAACAGACCCCAACAGATACGCGGCCAGAACCGCCAACAAGACAATCACGAAATCGGGCATAAGTGGTCCTGATTTTTATAGGAAAGGGCTGAGGTAGAATGCGCACTCGCTCGGTGCCGCCCCTGCCGCACCGCGGCGCGATTTTACACCGACCGGCCCGACGCCCACATGGACATCATCTTCATCGACGAACTCCGCCTTCCGACCCTGATCGGGATCTATCCGCGCGAACAGGTCGTGCCTCAAACCATCGAGATTTCGCTACAGATCGGCACATCAACGCTGAACGCCGGCAGCAGCGACGACATCCGCGACACCATCGATTACGCAGCCGTCGTCGAGCGGCTGCGCGCCGACGTCGCACACCAGCATTTCCATCTACTTGAGAAGCTGGCCGAGCATGTCGCCAGCGTCATTCTCGACGACTTCGGCGCCGTCTGGGTACGCATCACCATTGCCAAGATCGGCGTGATGCGCGGCGTCCGGCGCGCCGGCGTGGTCATCGAACGCAGCCGACCCTGCGAAACTATTTGAGCGCCACCTCGACGACTTTCGGCACCAGCGCACGCATCAGGTCGTGCGGATGGACGCCGACGAGGAAGCCACGCCGCCCCCCGTTGATGTAAATCAGCGGTAGATCAAGGATCGATTTCTCGATATAGACAGGCATTTTTTTCTTCGTTCCGAACGGGCTGGTGCCGCCGACCAGAAAGCCGGTGTGCCGGTTGGCGACCTCCGGCTTGCACGGCTCGACCCGCTTGCAGCCGATCTGCCGGGCCAGCTCCTTGGTAGAAACCTTGCAATCCCCATGCATCAGGACGATCAACGGCTTCGCCGACTCGTCCTCCATGATCAGGGTTTTCACTACCGCATGCTCGTCGACGTTGAGTTCGCGTGACGACACCCGCGTGCCGCCGTGTTCCTCATAGTCGTAGAGGTGGCTGGAATGTGCGATCCCGTGCTGGCGCAGAAATTTCGTCGCCGGGGTTTCGGGTGCGTGGTCCGATTTCACTCTTCTTCTCCGAAAACGGTTGGGAAGTAACGAAGCATAGCAGGACGCTGACCGCTTCAGCCGCGTGGGTGGTGCTTCGCGTGCAGCGTCTTCAACCGCTCGCGGGCGATGTGCGTATAGATTTGCGTCGTCGAGATATCCGAATGGCCGAGGAGCAACTGAACGACGCGCAAGTCGGCGCCGTGGTTGAGCAGATGCGTGGCAAAAGCGTGGCGCAGAACGTGCGGAGACAACCGCTCCGGCGGGATTCCGGCAATCAACGCATAACGCTTGATGAGTTGCCAGAATGCCTGTCGCGTCATCGCGCCCCCGCGAGCCGTAACGAACAGGTCGTCGCTCTGCCTCCCACTCAGCAGTTCGGGGCGCGCTTCGCCGAGATAATCGCGCAGGCGATCGATAGCCTGCTCGCCGAGCGGCACGAGGCGCTCCTTGCTGCCCTTGCCGAACACCCGCACCACTCCCATGTCGAAGCTGACCTCGTGCAATTTCAGGCCCACCAGTTCGGAAACGCGCAACCCCGTGGCGTAAAGCGTCTCCAACATCGCCTGGTCACGCACACCGAGCGGCGTGTCGGCATCAGGCGCGGAGAGCAACGCTTCGACATCGCGCTCCGAAAGCACCTTGGGCAGACGCGTTGGCTTGACGGGCATGGCGATCTTCAAGGTCGGATCGCGCCCGATCCGACCGCGTGCCAGCAGGTAACGGTAGAACCGCCGCAACGATGAAATCGCGCGCGCCTGCGACGACGCACGCCGCGTCTGCGAGAGCATCGCGACGAAGCCGATCAGTGCGAGATCATCGGCGGTCAGCAGGGAACAGGATCGCTGCTCCGCCAGCCAGCGGGAGAAGAGAAGCAGATCGCTGCGGTAGCTGGCCAGCGACGCTTTCGCCAGCCCGTCTTCCAGCCACAGCAGGTCGCAAAAAGCGTCGATTTCGGCCAGATCGCCGGGCGAAAGCTCAACGACCTTGTTCATGCGCCAGCAGCCAGCGCTTTACATCGAGCAGAAAGCCACCGCCCTGCCGGGCGAAACCACCCAGCCCGCCATGTGCGGCGATCACGCGATGACAGGGCACGACCAGCGGATACGGATTGGCGCCGCACGCCTGGCCGACAGCCCGCGGCGCGGTCTTCAGGAAATGCGCAAGATCACCGTAAGTCTTCGTTTGATGGCTCGGAATGGCTGCAATCTGCTCCCAGACACGACGCTGGAATCGCGTTCCAGCTGGCCGCAGCGGCAACGAAAATGCGAAACCGGGGTCGGCCAGGTAAGCGCGCAACTGGCGAACCACCTCCGCAGCCAGCGGATCATCAGGCTCGACCTCCGTACACGGCGGAAGAAACGCCAACCCCACGACATCTTCCTTATCGCAGCGTACCCCTACACAGAACCCGGGAGCGGAAACAACCGCCTGAAACGCTTGGCCCATGATTCACCTCACTGACGGACCTGCCCCGTGCCGAGCACCACCCATTTCTGACTGGTCAGCCCTTCCAGACCCACCGGCCCGCGGGCGTGGATCTTGTCGGTGGAAATCCCTATCTCCGCACCCAATCCGTATTCGAAGCCATCTGCGAAGCGCGTCGACGCATTCACCATCACCGACGCCGAATCGACTTCGCGCAGGAAGCGTAGCGCCTTGCTGTAATTTTCGGTGACGATCGTATCGGTGTGGTGCGAGCCGAAGCGGTTGATATGCGCAATCGCTTCGTCCAGACCGGAAACCACCTTGACCGAAATGACCGGCGCCAGAAACTCGGTAGCGAAGTCCTCTTCGCTCGCCGGCAAGGCAGTCTTCACCCACTCCCGCGTTTCCGGGCAACCACGAATTTCCACCCCCTTGCCGGCAAGCATCTCTGCCACGGGTGGCAGCAGCTCCGCTGCGCGCGAACGCGCTACCAGCAAGGACTCCGTCGTATTGCAGGTGCCATAACGCTGCGTCTTGGCGTTCTCGACGATCCGGACGGACATTTCGCAATCCGCTTCGTCATCGAGATAGACATGGCAGTTTCCATCCAGATGCTGAATCATCGGCACTCGCGACTCGGCCAACAGGCGTGCGATCAATCCCTTGCCCCCACGCGGAACAATCACGTCGACATACTCACGCATGGTAATCAGATGCCCGACGGCCGCCCGGTCGGTCGTGTCCACCACCTGCACGGCGTTCGGCGGCAGCCCAACGGTGCCGAGAGCCTCCTGCACAAGGAGAGCGATCGCCCGATTACAGTGAATTGCCTCGGAGCCGCCGCGCAGGATCGCTGCATTGCCTGACTTCAGGCACAACGCTGCCGCATCGGCGGTCACGTTCGGCCGCGCTTCGTAGATGATTCCGATGACGCCCAAGGGCACGCGCATCTTGCCGACCTGGATCCCGGTCGGGCGGAATTTCAGGTCCGTGATCTCTCCGACCGGATCCGGCAGTGCCGCAACCTGATCGACGCCATCGGCCATCGCCGCCACACTTTTTTCCGACAACGTCAGGCGGTCGATCATCGCCGCATCAAGCCCCGCTGCGCGCGCCGCGGTCAGATCTCTCTGATTTGCCTCGAGAAGTGCGCTAGAATCGCGTCTTATTGCGTTGGCCAACGCGTTCAAAGCGTTGTTCTTGACACGGGTGTCGGCGCAAGCGATACGACGGGATGCTTCCCGGGCCTGCACGCCGATCGTCGTCATGTACTGCTGGATATCCATGGCTACCTGTTTCGTTCGTTGGGCGAAAAGCAATTATAGCTACCGATACCGGGCTGAACTGAACAATTGAACCATTGAGAAAAATCGCACTCCTATGCTCACAGTTTCTTCACTTGCATCCGATATGAGCAAAAAACTGATTCTTCCCGCCGAGATCAAGATCTGCGCGACCTGCAGCTACTGGGATGGCGAACGGAAAGTCGACCCGGAATTGGGTGTCGTCGTTGTCGAAGACGGCAGCGAAGGTGAATGCCTCGTGCAAGGCAAATGCTGCCAGGGACTCAACGACGAGTTCGAATGGCGCGACGATTGCCTGTGGGAACATCTGGCGCCGGACGATCAGGACGCGGAAGAAGAAGAAAAGAAAAACTAGGGCTGTAACCCGGCACGGGCGGGAACGGCCCCTCAGGTCGCAGAAAAAGGCTTTGAGAGCCGCATCCCCAAACGCAGGAATTCATCCCAGACATCCCCGCCGCCGATGCCTTTGACAAGACGATCGATGTGCGCAGCAGCCACCAACGCCGCGTTGGCTTGAGCTGCATCGACCCGCTGCAGTGCTGATCTGAAGAGCGATTGCCGCGGCCCCCAAACCCTCGCTTCCTTCAGCAAGACCTCGACCGGCCGCCCATGCGCCATGCCGTTCTTCACCTGCGCCAGCGCACGCACTTCCTCGGTCATTGCCCACAAAACCAGCGGCGGGGCCTCGCCCTCCTGACGCAAACCTTCGAGCGTCCGGGTCAGGCGCACTACGTCACCGGCCAATAAAGCCTCGCGCAAGCCGTCGAGATCGTAACGCGCCACGTTCAGCACCGCGTCGCGCACTTGCTCCAGCGACAGGCGGCCGGCAGGATACAGCAGAGCCAGTTTCTGAATCTCCTGGTGCGCGGCGAGCAGGTTGCCCTCAACCCGTTCGGCGATGAAACGCAAGCCGTCGTCGTCCGCACTTTGCTGCTGCCGGCGCAGACGGCCGGCGATCCAGGCAGGAAGTTGCGCCAACCCAGGCGGCATCAACTTGACCGTCACACCGGCCTCCGTCAAAGCCTTCAGCCAGGCAGCCTTTTCATCGGCCCAATCCAGTCCTGGCAGCGTTACCAACAGCACAGCATCGGGCGACGTACGGGCACAGTACTCCTGCAATGCCACACTCCCGTCCCGCCCGGGCTTGCCGGTGGGAATACGCAGGTCGATCAGCTTGCTGCCACCGAATAGCGACATATTGCCCGCCGCGTGATGCAGGTCGTTCCAGCTGAACCCTGAAATCGCCGTCAGCACCTCGCGCTCGGCGAAGCCCTGCCGTCTGGCGGCGGCGCGAATGGCATCCGCCGCTTCGATAACCAGCAACGGCTCGTCGCCATACACCGTGTAAACGGGCTTCAGCCCTTTTTCCAGATGGGCGAGAAGCTGCTCGCCGCCGAGCTGCATCGTGCGCAGTCCGCCTAGTCTGCTTCAGCCGGCGGCTTCGGCCTGGCGGTCGCCAGACGCCGAAGCAACTGCTGGACGAGATCGTTCTCCATATCCCGCCACAACAGATCTTCTTCCTGTGTCTTGGCCAGCGTCGCCGAATCGGCGTAGGTCACATCCCGGGTCAGTTCGACGTACCCCTGCGGCACAAAATCCCGCCCCTTGGGATCAACGATCCGATAGGCATAGCGAAGACGCAGCCGCTTCTCACGGACACGTCCGGAACTGGAGAACGAGACGATTACAGAATCTCGAGCTTCTCCTGTCGGCAGGAATGTCGCCTGAGCTTCCTTGGCCGAATCAGCAACCTGGACTCCGGATGCCCGTACCTGCCTCTTCAACCCGGCACCGACCACGTTATCACCGGTAGCGAAATAAACGCTCTCGTAGGGGAACGAATACGCTCCCCGCAACTGAAAGCCACACGCAGTCAAAGCCAGGACGAGCAAGGCAAGAACCGCACCACGCAATGACCGGATCATTCAACGACTCCTGTGCAGTCGATCAGACGACGATATTTACCAGCCGCCCCGGCACGACGACCAGCTTCTTCGGCACCTTGCCTTCCAGATGCTTCTGCGCCACGTCGCTCGCCAGTGCAGCGGCCTCTATCGCCGCCTTGTCGGCACTCGCCGGCACGCACAGGCTGCCGCGCAGCTTGCCGTTCACT
>QKII01000263.1 GCA_003249625.1 Propionivibrio sp.
TCTTCTCGGAACAGGTAAACGGGGTAGTAACCGCGCTGAGCTGAATCTGTGACCAGAGGATCGAAAATTCCAACCCAGGGCCCTTCACACCAACGACTTTGGCCAGCGCTCCCCTTGAAAATAAGGTCGGAGTTATTTGCCGCTAATTCGATAGCGTCGCGCAGGTCGTGTCGTAGGAAATTCGCGACGGGATGCCCCGTGAAGTTTTCGTTCTTGGCCGCGAGGTAGTGAGTAAGTACGTAGCTGAAGTTATCCTTGAGCGACATAAAGCCTCCGAAATTAATATTCGCCTTTCCCGGGAATGAGATGCCGGACGCCTCCCTTGGGGCGTTCCACATCGCCAGCGCGGCGGGGAATCAGATGAATATGGCAATGAAAAATCGATTGCCCGGCGTCTTTCCCGGCGTTCATTCCCACGTTAAACCCGGTGATGGTGGGATCCCCGGTCATCAGCGTGTGGCGTAGCTCTTTAAGCAGGCGATTACAGGCATTCAGCTCGGCCTGGTGCAGGGCAAAATAATCGACGGCATGACGCTTCGGAATCACCAGCGTGTGGCCCGTGGTGACCGGGAAACCGTCTTTGATGGCGTACGCCAGATCGTTTTCCGCAATGATGCGCTCGGGCGAAATTTCACAGAACAAGCACCCTTTTTCGCGCTGCTGATAGCTGTCGCGAATCGCCCGAAAATCCGTGGCGTCCCTGTCACGCTTCATGGCGTTGCAGCTGTAGCACAGTGCTTGCAGATTGCTGAATTCATCGGTACCGCCGTGATTGCGCGGAATGATGTGATCGACTTCTAAGGCTTTTTTGTCAGCCGAAATTCCGCACAGCTCGCAATGGAAACCCGCGCGCTTGAGGACGTCATAGCGCAGTGTGCCGCTGATGTAGCCTGCGGATTTTCGGCGGTGCTCAAAGATCTTGTCGCCGCGCTTGGCGAGATAGTCGTCTAGGCGACGCTGACACAGATCGATCAGCGTCTCTACTTCCTTCCCGGTTAGGCTCTCCCAGCCCGCAAGGCGGTAGCGTTGCCCTTCTTTGTGAATCAGTTGGTGGCGTTGCAGAACCTTGCCGACCATGTCGCGGGTGATTGCCTGGTAGTACTCCAGCTGGCTTTGATCTTCGTTGAGGAGCGCGCGCGCAATCTCCTCGCTTGAACTTTCACCACCGTTTCTTAGCAGCGTCATCAATAGCACTGGCTGATAAACGTGCGACATCCGCATGCGATGCGCGACGAAATCTGCGAGGGTGGCGAAATCAGGCGAATCCGAGCCCATTACTGATAGAGGGCGGTCGGTAGGTTGTTGCTCCCACGCCTTACCCCAAGCTTTTGACGGCATTTCGGGAAGCTTGGGCAGCCCCAAAAGTCGCGCTTACCTTCTTTTCCCTCAACAAACCGCATTTTCTTGCCGCAGGTTGGACAGGAGGGGATGTTGTAGTCACCGGCGGTGGCAAAGGTCAGGAGCGCTTGCCGTTGCTCATCCGGAAGGCGGTTAATCATGGCGAGGAACAGTGTCCCGTCAATGAGCGTGATCCGGTTCGGTTCGGCAAAGGCCTTGGCTTCGTCGGAGTATTTTCCGGTGGTCATGAAAAACGCTTTTTCGACCTTTTCATGCACCATGACGCCGAGCAGTTCGCGGATTGGCTTCACGCCGACATAGCTGTCGCCCCACGCCTTGCATTGCACAATCGCTGTAGCTCGTCCGGAATCGTCTTGATACAACCGAATATCAATGCCGCCATCCGGGCCGAGCGGGGTGCATGCGCTGCGAATGCCCTTCGTCTCGTAAAACTTCTGGCAGAGATCCTCAAAGCGCTTCCATTCGATCAGCTGGAGCAGTTCAAGGGACCAGGATCCGGGCTTGGGGGCGTAATGTGACGGCCCGCGCGCTATGCTTGGCTCATGACGACCGGCGGGTGTGTTCCGTGGGCGCGGTTGCGCGCGGCGAAAGTCGTCTTTGTAAGCGCGCCGTGGCTCGTGAGGCCGCGAGGTGTCGCTGCTGGGCCGCGAGCCTTGGAAAACAGCGAGGAGGAGCTTGATCGCGGCTACGAGCGCGCAAAATCCAGCCACCCACGAAAGAAGCTGTTTAACGGCTTGCGACGCCGGGCCCAGTATCGGGTTACCTTGCGCCATCGAGGGTAAGATCCAATGGCCAAGCGCGAGGAAAAAAATGGCCATTAAAGCTGCAGCGGGCCACGATGCCGTCAGCACAACGTCAACCAGCGATTCGCGATTGCGGCGTCCCATAATCTTATTTTTTCAGGGCGGGTATGAATTTCACATTCTACCCAACCCGCGTAGGCTCGGGCGAATTCCTGCGGACGCTTGATGACGATTATTTATGCCGTTTAGTCAGCCGGGATTGACGAGTCGGAGTACCGGTTCGGTGTGAATCCGGCGGGCTTCCAAAGGGATGATCTCGCCGTTATGGTCCGGGTCGAGGCTACGCAGCATCACATCGGTAATCCGTTGCATCGGCGCGCGCAGTCGTTCAGCGTCGGCAATGATGTAGCCGGCGGTAACGTCCTGGTGCATCTTGTGATTGAGCAGGCGCTTCAGGGCGTAGGCCGGAATGTCCAAGCTTTCCGCTACGGTAATGAACGTGCGTCGGAGGTCGTGCAGCGTAAATGACACGCCGGAGGCTGCCGTTACCTTATCCATGAATTTTCGGGGTTCGCGGAGGTAGCCATGGGCGCCCTCGCTGGCAAAGACGAAGTCGCTGGTGGCCGCGTCCTTGCGCTTCTTTAACATCTCGGTCAGGACGTCGGAGAGCGGCAAGGTATGGTCTTCGTGATTTTTGGTATCCAGCACGGTCAGCGTGTGGCCGGGGAGGTCCACGTTCGCCCATTGCAGACTGGCGGCTTCTTCACGGCGTAAGCCGGTCAGTACGATGAGCAACAAATAGTCACGGACCAGCTCACCCTTCGGTCCCGCGCTTAAGGCCGGGTCGAGGACGGCGCGGAACCAGGCGCCTAGTTCATGGGCTTTGATGACGGTCTGACGCCGCGGGACGCGATACCAGGCGCGCGTGTGGGAGAGGCGTTCCACCGGGTTATGGGGAATGATCGAAAGGCCCTTGGCGTCCTCGTAGCGGCCGATGGCGAAATTGAACAAGGAGCGCAGGAAGCGCATGGCCTGGTTGGCGCTCGACGGCGAGGCCTCCCCCAATTCGGCATGGCGCCGGGCCACCATGTCCTTGCTGATGTCGGTCAGCAGGCGCTTGCGCCAGTCTTTGAAGGTCGTATTGAAATGGCGCGTGTAGTCGCGCACGGTGAGCGCTTTCAGCCCCTTGCGGGCGGCGAGGAAGTCGGCAAAGGCCTGTTCCAGGGTGACGTGCTTCAAACGTTCCTGGCGTGCCACCTCGTTGGGGTGAATGCCCTGGGCGATCTGTCCAAGAATAATCCGCGCTTCGTTGCGCGCCTCTTCGGCGGTAAAGACCCCATGTTTGCCGATCGTCACGCGCACGGTGCGGTTGGCGATCTTGCCTTCGGCGATATACACCTTGCTATCCACGCCGACGCGGACCGCGAAACCTTTGAGGTCGGCATCCCGAAAAAAGGTCTGTCCGCTGTCCGGGAACGGGAGGCTGTCGACCACTGTTTTCGTCAACCGATAGGCCATCTTTAGCACCTCGATATATGATAAGTGCAAAAATTAGTAGCCGTATAGTAGCCGAGAAAGTTCAAATAGTCGAGTACAGTGTAGGGGTATGTAAAACAAATGAATATTTTTGTTTTGGCTGTATCGCCCTATTGGCAAGGGATTTGCGGGTTTGTTAAAACAATGTGAGAAAATTTCAAAGTCCTGCAAAAAGGGCTTTTAGATAACTCATAATCCTTTGGTCCACGGTTCAAGTCCGTGCGGGCCCACCAGAAACAAAAAAGCCAGCTTTCTGCTGGCTTTTTTGTTTCTACATCGCCAGGTAGAGAGCGAGCGGGATGAACACGATCGAGGCGATATTGCCGACGACAACGATGGCCGAGACCAGCCCGGGGTCTTGGTTGTAACGTTCGGCGAAAATGTAGTTCATTACCGCGGGCGGCAGGGCGGCATAGAGCAGGAGAACACCTTTCATCGGAGCGCTCATTGGCAGAACCTGGGTGAGCGGCAAGGCAATGAGTAATCCGGAGAGCGGGCAGAGAATCGCGCCGACAATACCGATGCTCCAGCGTTCGACGCGGAACTGGGCGAAGCCAACGCCGACAGTGAACAGTCCGAGCGGGATGGCTGCGTCGCCGAGCATCTTCGTGCTTGCGGCCAGCCAGTCCGGCAGCGTGAAACCGATCAGGCTGGAGATGATTCCACCAATCATCGCCCAGAGCATCGGGCCACGCAGAATTCCTTTAACGCTGACGTGCGGTGCGCATAAGCGGATGCCGATGGAGAAGTGCACCAAGCTGAAAGCCATGAACAACGAAACGGCTGCTGGCAGCATTTCTGCACCGAAGGCGAACAGGGTCAGCGGCAGGCCCATGTTGGCGACGTTGGAGAACATCATTGACGGGATGAAAGCGTAGCGGTTGTAGTTCATCAGCCTGGCGACCAGCAACGCGAGGAGTCCGGAGCCGGCAAGAACGGCGAGACCGCCGCCGATCAGTGGCAGATAATCGAGAATGTGGAAATCCTTCGAGGCCATCGCCGTGTAAATCAGCAGCGGGTAAAGCATGTCGGTGCTCAGGCGGTTGACGACGCTCAGGTCGGGCTGTTTGAGTTTTGCGTAGGCGAAGCCAAACGCCGAGATGATCAGCACAGGTGTGATGATCCCGATGATTCGGATGACGAGTTCCATGGAGATTCGGTGATAATTGAATTGGCTAGATGGCCAGTCCAAATTTTCGGAGGGAGGGCCAAGGACAAGCGGGCAGTTTAACCTACCCTTGCTAGGATTAGCTGCTCTGAATGCGTTGTAATGCCGGGGTTTTCAGGTTATCGGAACGGAAGTGTTGTTTGGTTGAAACAAGGAGAGATCGGATGAGTGGACTGGTGGGAACGATAGGGTTCGGATTGGTCGGTACGGGGGTGATTGCCCACAACCATGCGCAGGCGATTCAGGCGTTGGCACACCAATGCGACTTGAAACTGGTCGGCGTGCTGGGTCGAAGCGAGGAAAAAGCGCGCGAATTTGCCGCACGCTACGCGATTCCGCTGGCCTCGACCGAGCCTGCGGACTTTTTTGCGCGGCCGGAAATCCAGGTGGTTTGCATCCTGACGCCCAGTGGCCTGCACCTGGATCCGGCGCTGCAGGCGATTCGTGCCGGCAAGCATCTGCTCGTCGAGAAACCGCTGGAAATAGATCTGGAGCGTGTCGACACGATGCTCGGTGCAGCCGAGGCGGCGGGCGTCTACGTGGAGTGCATCTTTCAAGCGCGCTTCACCGAGGGCGCGCGGGTAGTGAAGGCGGCTTTGGATGCTGGGCGCTTCGGTCGGCTGTCATTGTGCAGCGCTTACATCAAATGGCATCGCAGCGCGCAGTATTACAACGGCTGGAAAGGGACCTTGGCGATCGATGGCGGCGGGGTGGTGATCAACCAGTCAATCCACGCCATCGATCTGTTGCAATGGCTGGTCGGCATGCCGGCGGAGATTTTTGCCTGGAAGACGCGCCGGGTGCATGTGGGCATCGAGGCTGAGGATACGGCCTGTGCCACATTGCGCTTTCCGGACGGGGCGATGGGGTCGATCGAAGCGACAACCGCAGCTTGGCCTGGCTGGGAGCGGCGGATCGAAATATGTGGCGAATTTGGCTCAGTGGCGCTGGAAGACGAGCAGGTCGTGCGCTGGGACTTTCGCGAGGCGCGACCCGAGGATGCCGAAATTCTTGCGCAGGCGGCAAAAAATACGGATCGCACCGGTGCGGGGGCATCGAATATCATCGGTTTCGAAGGTCACCAGCGGCAAATCGAGCAGATGGTGATCGCGCTACGCAAGGGTGCGCCGATGCCGATCGGTGGGCATGCGGCACGAAATTCCGTGGCGTTGGTTCGTGCCCTCTACGAATCGGCCGAACAGGGGCGGCCGATTCGGGTCAGCGAAATTCAGCGATAGCAGTTGATCAGGTCGCGCGATGCTTGCGCCGCCAGGCGTGACGCCTCTGCGTAGTTCTCATCCTTGCCGGCGTAGAGGACAGCGCGCGAATTGTTGATGATCAGCCCGGTGCCTGCAGCCGTGCGTCCAGCCTTGAGCGTCGCCTCGACGTCGCCGCCCTGCGCACCGATGCCGGGAACCAGCAATGGCAGGTCGCCGACGATTTCGCGCACGCGGGCGATCTCGCCAGGGAATGTGGCGCCGACGACCAATGCGCATTGTCCGGTGGTGTTCCACTTCGTCGCAACCAGTTCGGCGACGTGTTCATAGAGCTTCTTGCCGCCAACATCGAGAAACTGCAGGTCGCTGCCGCCGGGGTTGGAGGTTCGGCAGAGCAGGATCACGCCTTTGTCCGGGTAGGCGAGGTAGGGATCGACCGAATCCTTTCCCATGTAAGGATTCACGGTGATCGCGTCGGCTTTGTAGCGTTCGAAGATCTCCACAGCGTATTGCTCGGCGGTGCTGCCGATGTCGCCGCGCTTGGCGTCGAGGATAACCGGGATGCCGGGGTGATTGGCGTGGATGTGGGTGATCAGCGCTTCGAGTTGATCCTCGGCACGGTGCGCGGCGAAGTAGGCGATCTGCGGCTTGAAGCAGCAGACGAGATCGGCTGTCGCATCCGCGATCGATTTGCAGAATTCGAAGATGGCGTCTGGCTTGCCCTTGAGGTGGGCGGGAAATTTGGCAGGATCGGGGTCGAGGCCGACGCAGAGCAGAGAATTGTTTTTCAGCCAGGCAGCGGCGAGAGATTGGGTGAAGGTCATCGGGGAAACCTCGAAACAGGAAATGCCGCTATTTTCGCATCGAGTGGCTTCGCATGCATCCTGTGAATCAGTCTCTTCGAGAACGGTGGCAGAGGAGGAACGTGCGGGAAAAGTTGGATAATCGCCGCTACTTGTTTACCGGCCGGCTCATGACGCCGGACACCGTTTTTGTCCAAGTGAGCGTCTATGCTGCAAGCGATCCTGCACAATGCCGAGAGTTATACGGCGATTGCCGTTTTCTGTGCCACCTACCTGTTTATCTCGGTCGGAAAACTGCCTGGTTATCACCTCGACCGAGCCGGTGCCGCGCTGCTCGGTGCGTGTCTAATGATCTGGCTGGGTGTGCTGTCGCTGGAGGAGGCGTTCGCAGCGATCGACTTCAATACCATCGCCTTGCTGCTTGGGATGATGATCGTCGTCGCCAACCTGCGTTTGTCCGGT
>QKII01000346.1 GCA_003249625.1 Propionivibrio sp.
ATGCACGTGCGCTGGGCGTTCTACGCGGGACTGGGGGTGGCCGCGGCTCTGGCGGCTTACCACTACACGCTCATTCGCGAGCGCGAACCGGCGAAATGCTTCAAGGCGTTCCTGCACAACAATTGGCTGGGGGCAGCCATCTTCGCCGGCATCGTCATTGACTTCCTGTTCGTGCGCGGCGTGCGCTGAAAGAGAAACGCCCGCTGGCGTGGCGGGCGTTGGTTGTCTGCCGGGTAAAGCACCGGCGAAAAAACAGGTCTCAATCCTCCAGCAGGCTGCGCAGCATCCATGCCGTCTTCTCATGCACGTCGAGGCGCTGGGTGAGCAGGTCGGTGGTCGGCTGGTCGTTCGCTTCGGCGACCAGCGGCAGCAGGTCGCGTGCCGTGCGGGCCGTGGCTTCCTGCGCGGCGACAAGCAGTGCAACCATCTCAAGCGCCTTCGGCTTGCCCTTGACCGCCGTGATTGTAGTCAGCTTCTCGTACTCTTCGTAGCTGCCCGGGGCGATGACGCCGAGGGCGCGGATGCGTTCGGCAATGATGTCGAGTGCGTTCCACTGTTCTGTGTACTGGCCCATGAACATGGTGTGCAGCGTGTTGAACATCGGCCCGGTGACGTTCCAGTGGAAGTTGTGCGTCATCAGGTACAGCGTGAAGCTGTCGGCCAGAAGCTTGGACAAGCCCTTGGCGATGGCAATGCGATCCTTCTCGGAAATGCCGATATCGATCTTGCTGATGTCGAGTTTCTTGCTTTTCATTTTTTATCTCCTTGTTGAAAAAGGTTCTTGATTAACCTGATGTGTTTATTTTATGGGGCAGCAAGGAAGAGTCCAATGAAAAGTGCCTATGCCACCGATAAATCCGCTCAATCGAAGCAGAAAGCGGAAAGTGTGAAATAGTGACAATGGCGTAGGAAAACTATCGCCTATAATCGCCAACTTCTTGTCTATTTCCGCCGGCACTCATGAAATACAACGACCTACGCGACTTTATCGGCCAACTCGAACGCATCGGCGAGCTGAAACGAATCCGCGTCGAAGTCGATTCCCGCTTCGAGATGACGGAGATCTGCGATCGCGTGTTGCGGGAAGAGGGGCCGGCGATCCTGTTCGAGAACCCGAAAGGGCATTCCACGCCGGTGCTGGCCAACCTGTTCGGCACGCCACGGCGCGTTGCGCTGGGCATGGGCGAGGAGTCGGTCGAGGCATTGCGCGAAGTGGGCAAGTTGCTCGCTTTCCTCAAGGAGCCTGAGCCACCCAAGGGGCTGAAGGATGCCTGGGACAAGCTGCCGGTGTTCAAGCAGGTGCTCAACATGTCGCCGAAGATCGTCTCGTCTGCGCCGTGCCAGGAAATCGTCTGGGAAGGGAACGATGTCGATCTCTCGCGCTTGCCGATCCAGCACTGCTGGCCGGGCGACGTGGCGCCGCTGATCACCTGGGGACTGACGGTCACGCGAGGGCCGGCCAAGACCCGCCAGAATCTTGGTATCTATCGTCAGCAGGTGATCGGTCGCAACAAGGTGATCATGCGCTGGCTGGCGCATCGCGGTGGCGCGCTCGATTTTCGCGATCATTGTCTGGCCAACCCGGGCCAGCCGTTCCCGGTCTCGGTGGTGCTCGGCTGCGATCCGGCGACGATCCTCGGCGCAGTGACACCGGTGCCGGACAACGTGTCCGAGTACCAGTTCGCCGGCCTGCTGCGCGGCGCCAAGACGGAGCTCGTGAAGTGCCTGGGCAATGACCTGCAGGTGCCAGCCTCCAGCGAGATCGTTCTCGAAGGAACGATCGACCCGAACGAGACTGCGCTCGAAGGACCCTACGGCGACCATACCGGCTACTACAACGAGCAATCTACCTTCCCGGTGTTTACGATCGAGCGCATCACGATGCGCAAGAATCCGATCTACCACAGTACCTATACCGGCAAACCGCCGGACGAGCCGGCGATGCTGGCGGTGGCCCTGAACGAGGTGTTCGTGCCGCTGTTGCAGAAACAGTATCCGGAAGTGGTGGATTTCTACTTGCCGCCGGAGGGGTGCTCGTACCGGCTCGCGACGGTAAGCATCCGCAAGCAGTATCCCGGCCATGCCAAGCGCGTGATGTTCGGTATCTGGAGTTTTTTGCGGCAGTTCATGTACACCAAGTTCATCATCGTCGTTGATGACGATGTGAATATCCGCGAGTGGAAGGAAGTGATCTGGGCGATGACAACGCGTGTCGACGCCGCTCGCGATACGCTGATCGCCGAGAATACCCCGATCGACTACCTCGACTTTGCCTCGCCGGTCGCCGGCTTGGGCAGCAAAATGGGAATCGATGCAACCAACAAATGGCCGGGGGAGACAAATCGCGAGTGGGGCAGGCCGATCGTGATGGACGAGGCCGTCAAGCGGCGTGTCGACGCGATTTGGCAGGATCTCGGCCTGTAGTTCCCACGTCGCGTCATTGTTATCTCGAGGGAGGGAGTAGTTGAGGTGTCCCCACAGAGTTAGCTGGAGAGTTCGGTGACGAATCAGCCGCCGTTCCGCGTTTCATTGGGGCGTGTGCTCTCCCCAGGGAGCGTGGCACTGCTTTACGCGGCGCTGGCGACGCTCTGGATTCTGGCGTCTGGCGCGCTGCTGAGCATGAGCGTCGATGATCCGCTCCTGCAGGGGCGGATCGAGATGTTCAAGGGCGTGCTGTTCGTACTGGTGACCAGCGTGTTCCTGTATTCGATTCTTCGTTCCTGGCGCAGGAATGACCCGCTCCCGGGCAATGTCGTGATGTCGCCAACGTTCCGGCGGTCAGGCGTGCTTCTGGTTGCGGCTATCCTGCTCGGGATCGTGCCTCTGGCTGGCGTGCTGGTGGTGCGCATCCATTCCCCGCAGGTCGAGCGCGAAGCGCTGTCGAATCTCGGTGCGGTCGCCGATCTGAAGGTGGCCCAGGTTCGACTTTGGTTTAACGAGCGGTGCGACGATGCAGGCTTGGTTACTGCGCAGTCGGGGATGTACAGAGAGGCATTGGCGTTTCTGCAGAACCCGACGAGCATGGAACTTGAAAATCAGGCGCGGTTGCAATTGGAAAACGCGATCCGGGGCTTGCAGTATGACGATGTGGCGCTCGTTACTCCGATGGGACGATCCATTCTGGAAATCGGTTCGTACCGGGTGACGCCAAAGCAGGAAGCCAGGTTGCAAGTGATCTTGGGAAATAGCCTGAGCCGGTTTTGCGAACTGACGCTCGATTCCGATGGGCGTCCGTATTTCGACCTGGTCGCACCTCTCCGGAAGGGGGGCGACGGACAGGGCGAGGTGGCCGGCGCTGTCATTGTGCGCAACGATCCGCAACGCGTTCTTTTTTCAGTCCTCGATCAGTGGCCGGCCGCGAGTGCGTCGGCTGAAATTTTCCTGTTGCGCTACGAAGGTGCTCGCGCCGTATTCGTCAAGCCGCCGCGTTCAGCGACGCGCGATGCCGGAGCGAGTCTGTTTGACCGCGATCCGGCGCTGCGCAGCCCCGAAGGATGGAGCCTGCGAGCGGGAGGTGATCAGGGCGTGGCGACCTTTGCAGTGTTTCGTCCGATTGCCGGGACGGGTTGGTTCCTGGTCGCGAAGACAGACCGGGACGAAGTCATGGCTCCGTTGCGCGACCTGGCCTTCTGGATCAGTGTCGTAACGCTTCTTGGAATTGCTGTCGTCGGCGCCGTCATGCTCGCCTTCTGGCGGCAGCATGTGCACGCCCAGCGCCTCGAACTGCTCGCGCAATCGAACCGCCTGATGCAGCAATTCTACGACCTGCCGTTCATTGGCATCTCGATAACCTCACCCGAAAGCAAGCGCTGGGTGGGTTGTAACGACCGGTTCTGCGAGATCCTGGGCTATTCGCGCGAGGAACTGCTTGCCCTTTCATGGACCGACCTGACGCATCCCGAGGACATGACGCTGAGCGAGATCGAGAACGACCGCGTCCTGCGGGGCGAGTCGGATAGTTTTGCCATCGACAAGCGCTTCGTGCGCAAGGACGGTGAAGTTGTTCATGCCCGTGTCGAGGTGCGCTGCATACGCCGGGCCGACGGTTCGCCGGATTATTTGTTGGCAATGCTTGAAGACATTACCGGGCGCAAGGCGGCCGAGGCGCGGATTGAGCGGCTAACCCGCACCTATGCTGCATTGAGCGAATGTAACCAGTCGATCGTTCGCTGCCGCGACGAGGATGAGCTCTTGCCGCAGGTGTGCCGGATCGCGGTCGAGCTTGGCGGGATGAGGATGGCGTGGGTCGGCATGACGGATCCGGCAACGTGTATGGTTCGTCCGGTTGCGCGCCATGGAGAGAGCGCTGAATTGCTTGATGGGGTGCTGGTGTCGTCCAGTGCGGATAGCCCCTACGGCGGAGGTGCGACCGGTACGGCCATCCGCGAGAATCGAGCGGTCTGGATCAGTGATTTTCAGCATGAACCGATGACAGCGCCTTGGCATGATCGAGGTCGGAAGGCCGGTTGGGTGGAATCCTGTGCGCTGCCGCTTGAGCGTGAGGGCGAGGTGGTTGGCGCGTTCATGCTCTATTCAGGTGACGTCGTCGCGTTTGATGACGATCAGCGAAAGCTGCTGCTCGAAATGGCCACGGACATTGGCTTCGCGCTGACGACCTTCTCGCGCGAGCGGTCGCGTTTACGGGCGGAGGCGAGTCTTGACCGCCTGACGCACATGTATGCGGCTCTCAGCGAATGCAACCAGGCAATTGTCCGCTGCGCGAACAGAGAGGAACTGTTTCCTCAGATATGCCGGTTCGCCGTGCAGCATGGAGGCATGAAAATGGCTTGGATCGGGGCTTTTGATCCCGAAACAGGTTGGGTCGTGCCCGTGGCGAGTTTCGGCGCGGGGGAGGAATATCTGCGTGATGTGCCAATCTCGGCTGATGCGGAATCGCCGTATGGCGGCGGCGCTACTGGGGAGGCAATTCGCGAGCGTCGGCTGGCCGTTGTTCAAGACTATCTGACGGACACTCGAACGGCAGCGTGGCGGGAGCGTGGCGAAAGTGCGGGCTGGAGAGGGGTGGCCGTCATGCCGCTAACGTGCGGCAATGAGGTTGTCGGCGTGTTCGCTCTTCTTGCCGGAGAGTCGAACGCGTTTGACATCAAATTGCAAAAACTCCTAACGGAAATGGCTCTCGACATCAGCTTTGCCCTCGATCTGTTCGCTCATGCCGCAGAACGACGGCACATAGAAGAACAGTTGCGGCTGAGCGCACAGGTCTTCGAGCAGGGCGGCGAATGCATCATGATTACCGATGCCCGAGGTGATATCGTGAGGGTTAACCGGGCGTTCGAGGCCATTACAGGTTACTGTCAGGACGAAGTGATCGGCCGCAATCCACGTTTCCTGTCATCCGGACGGCATGACCGAGAGTTCTTCCGGACGATGTGGGCCGTCATTGAAACCGATGGTTTCTGGCAGGGGGAAATCTGGAACCGGCGCAAGGACGGCGACGTGTACCCGGAGTACTTGTCAGTCAGCCGGGTCGTCGATGATGCCGGGCAAGTAACCCATTTCATAGGAACCTTCAACGATATTTCCGAGAGCAAGGCCAGCCAGGAGCATATCCAGCGGCTGGCGCACTACGATTCGCTGACCGGGCTGCCAAACCGGGCGCTGCTGGCCGACCGGGTCGAACTGGCCATCAGCGGCATGGAGCGCAACGGAGAGCAGCTCGCGCTGATCTTCCTCGACCTCGACCGCTTCAAAAATGTCAACGACTCGCTCGGTCACCGTGTCGGTGACGAATTGCTGATTCAGGTGGCAGGGCGCCTGAAGGATTTGCTGCGAGAGGAGGATACTGTTTCACGGCTCGGCGGCGACGAGTTCATCCTGCTGCTTCCCGGAACGGATGCCGACGGTGCCGCCCACGTGGCGGGCAAGGTGCTCAATACGCTCTCGGCGCCGTACCGCATCGAACAGCACGAACTGTCGATCACCCCGTCGATGGGCATCGCCATGTATCCCGCCGATGGGGCTACCTACGAAGTTTTGTCGCGGTCTGCCGACACGGCGATGTATCGAGCCAAGCAGAGCGGGCGGCAGACCTTCCGTTTCTTCACGCGGGAGATGCAGGAGCGCTCCGATCGCCTCCTGCGGTTGGAGAATGCCTTGCGCCGTTCGCTGGAATTCGACCAGCTGCAGCTCCATTTCCAGCCGCAAGTTTGCCTGGCCACCGGTCGGGTGATCGGTGTGGAGGCGCTTCTGCGCTGGCGGCATCCCGAACTGGGCGATGTCTCGCCTGCAGACTTCATTCCCGTCGCCGAGGACAGCGGGATGATTCTGCCGATCGGTGAATGGGTTTTGCGTTCCGCTGCGCGACAGATGCGCGCGTGGCTCGACCGAGGGATGCCGCCGATAGTGATGGCGGTCAATCTCTCCGCCATCCAGTTCCGCCAACCCAATCTGCCGCAGATTGTGGCGCAGATCGTTGCCGAGAGCGGGCTGCCGCCGGGTCTGCTCGAGCTCGAGTTGACCGAAGGCGTCGCGATGGAGAACCCCCTGGAGGCGATCGAGGTCATGAACGAACTGCACGTACATGGCTTGCGCATGTCGATAGATGATTTCGGCACGGGTTACTCGTCACTGAACTACCTCAAGCGTTTCAGGGTTTACAGGCTGAAGATCGACCAGTCCTTTGTACGCGACATTTCCCGCGACCCCGACGACGAAGCGATCGTTGGGGCGATCATCAGCCTGGCGCGCAGCCTCGGTTTGCAGACTATCGCTGAGGGCGTGGAGACGGCGGAGCAGTCGGCCTTTCTGAAAGCCAAGGGCTGCGACGAAGCGCAAGGCTTCCTTTACAGCCGACCTATGACGGCGGACGCCTTCGAGCGTTACGTTCAAGCGGCAAGCAGGTAGTGGGCGCAGCCATTTAACCGCGCCGGTCCTGCAGGTGCTGGCGCGTGGCGATGTACAGCCCGGCGGCGATCAGGATGGCGATGCCGGTCAGCGACCAGTGGTCAGGAAAGTTGCCGAACACGAGATAGCCGGCTAGTGTGATCCAGACTAATTGCGTGTAGCTGAACGGAGCCAGGCGCGACGCCGGTGACAGTTCGTAAGCCCGAATCAGAATCAGATGGCCGATGCCGCCAATCATGCCGGCGACGGCCAGCATGGCGAGATGGGCGAGATTTTGCGGTTGTACCCAAGCCAGCGGCAGCGTGAAGGACAGCGTCAGCATGCCGACGATGCCAGGATAAAAGATCAGTGCGTACGGGTTTTCGCGGCCGGCGAAATGGCGCGTCAGCACCTGGTACGAAGCGAATAGCGTGGCAGCAAGGAGGCCCAGCTGAAGACACCGCTGCCGGGGCGGATGATGATCAGAACGCCAATGAATCCGGCGAATATCGCCAGCCAGCGCGATAACTCGACCTTCTCCTTGAGGAACACGACGGCGAGCAGCGTGACCACCAATGGAGAAACGAACTGGATGGCTGTTGCTTCGGCGAGAGGCATGTACTTGATCGCGGTGACAAAGAGCAGCGAGGCGCCAACCAGAAGCAGTCCGCGCAGAATCTGGAGTTGCGGACGCTGCGTCCGGGCAAATGCCAGTCCGTGGCGCGGGGCGACGGCCGCTACGACCAGCAGGGTGTGGAACAGGTAGCGAGCCAGCAGCACGTTGGTGACCGGGTAATAACTCGTCAGGTATTTCGAGAGGGTGTCCATCACGGCGAACAGGATGACCGCAATGG
>QKII01000410.1 GCA_003249625.1 Propionivibrio sp.
ATACTGCCGAATTGAGGGCGGCGAAGAAATTGTCGGTGTACGGCACGACCGAGCCGAGATACTGCTGTACCAGATCCGGGTGTTCACGCACGGCATCGGAGAAGGAACAGAAGATGATGCCCAGTTCCCCCAGCTTGGCCTTGAAGGTCGTGGCGACCGAAACGCTGTCGAACACGGCATCGACGGCCACGCCGGCCAGCATTTCGCGTTCGGCCAGGGGGACACCGAGCTTTTCGTAGGTGCGCAGCAGTTCCGGATCGACCTCGGCCAGGCTGCGTGGCCCATCCTGTTGAGCAGCCTGTGATTTCGGCGCCGAGTAGTAGGAAATGTCCTGGTAGTCGATCGGCGGGTGAGTGACGGTGGACCACGCCGGTTCGCGCATTGTCAGCCAGTGCCGGTAGGCCGCCAAGCGCCATTCGAGCATGAATTCCGGCTCGTTCTTCTTGGCCGAAATCAGTCGGATGACCTCTTCGCTGAGGCCGCGTGGCACCGTGTCGGTTTCCAGCGGGGTGTAGAACCCTTGCCGATACTCCCGGCCGATCAGTTCATCGAGACTCGATGTCGGATTTGCCATGCATATCCCTCGCCTCGTTCATGGTTGGCGGTGGACGGATGGCGCTTCGGTCCAGCGCTGCCGAACACATCAGCGATAACCGCCCCATACCTTTAAGACCGGGGCCGTTTCGTATCGTTCCGACGAAAAAAACAACGGCAAGCGCGAGTGACGCCTGCCGTTTCCAATTGTCTTGCGAGTTTGCGGTGGTTTGGGCTGCGATCAGGTGAGCACCGATCCCCAGGTGACGAACGCGAGCACCAGCATGATCACCCAGGCAACCAAGCCTGCAGCAAAGACGCTCCCGCCGAGCAGAAGCGAATGACCTTCGTCGTTCAGGTCATAGGTGCGGTCGACGCCCTGGAAGATCAGCACAGCCGCGCAGCCGAGGGCGAGGAGCATGATCAGGATGTTGAACACAAGGCTCGGCACGAACAGCGCCACCGGTGCCAGCCACAGCGGTGTCGGAACGACAGCAGCCAAGGTGAAGGCATCCTGGTAGGAGGGCGATGCGTCGGCGACCTGACCGATCATCTGCAGGACACGCCCCATGATCGGTACCATCGCGAGTTCCGCTGCAAAAAATACCGCGGCCAGGAATTGTGCCTCCCCAAGTGTGATTTCCGGCAGCGGCGGTCCGGCGTAGGTGCGCCAGGCATACAACAGCATGGCAGGCGGGATCAGCGACATCGGAATTACGTAGAGAAAGTACAGCTTCGCGACCGACGGGTGTATGCGCTTCAGCCAGTCCCAGCCTTCACCATGCGACGTCAACATTCTCGGAAACATCATCGGGTTCATGACTTACCTCCTCGTGGCCAATGACTACTCGCCTTTGATCGGGTTTTTCCGAATTAGTTTTCCGCGACGTCCATCGGTACAACCTTGAGCTTTCCCTCCTTGAGGCATTTCCCGACGATCCGGTAGATGTCCGCATCGAAAACTGAGGCGGAGCCTCCTTGTCGGTCTTCCACGATCGCTCGGAGCGTCGATTCGTCATTTGCAGTTCCCAGATAGCCCCAGCCGTCGATCACGTGAGCGTCTTCGCGCATGCCGAATTCGTCGCGCTCGATCAAGGCGATCGCGCCGGGGTACGGCCAGGGGTGTATCCGGTGCTTGGCCAGCGCAGTCATCAACCGGGCACTGTGCAGAGCCAGCGGCTCCTTGCCGATGCATGCACCACGGCATGTCCGTTGCTTATAGGCAATGCAGGCTTCGCCTGGTTTGCCGTTGCCCAAACCGACCTGAGTGTGACAAAGGCGGTGCGCTTCGGCCAGTTTGCGCAGGGCGTGTACAGCCTCGCGTCGGGATTGGTAGAGCCCGTACAGATTATCGGTGTGGGCGAAGTCGGTGTCACGGGCGAATACCAGGACCGGCCGGAAGTCATCGTCTCCATGGCGTATCAGTTGCCAGGAGCACAAGTCTTCATGCGGTCGGTGTAGCGCGGCAGTCAGCTCAAGTTCGCGCAGCCGGGCGCCCAATTCCCCGGCGGCTTCGCGCCACTCGATGCGCCAGGTGTCTCGGGCAAGCGCCGTATCCCGTTTGGCCGGCGCGAAATGCGCAAAAACCTGCTGGCGGATGTTTGCGGCGCGTTTTGCGAGCAGCAGATCGCCTTCCTTGCCGAACAGTGCGTAAGCGCCGGGTGCCTCGGGAAGGTCGTCGAGAAGCGCCGGGTCGAGTTGAGGGGGGAGCTCTGGACGGCCGGTGATCAGTTCGACTGCGTTCCGGATTGTCTCCTCGGGCAACAGTGCGTGCCAGTGCTGCCAGAGATCCCAGAGTACGCGGGCGTCGGCGAGAGCGCGATGGCGGTCGCTCGTAGTGATGCCGAAACGCTCGACCAGCGTGTCCAGGCTGTGCCTGTGATGCGCCGGGAAAAGCTTGCGCGAGAGCTTGACGGTACACAGGCTCGTTGCGCGAAACTCGATGCCGAGGCGCCTGAATTCGTGTTTGAGAAAGCCGTAGTCGAAACGGGCGTTATGGGCGATGAAGAGTCGACCACGCAACTTTTCCAGCAACTCGGGCGCCAGTTGGTCGAAGGTCGGCGCATTTTCTACCATCGCGGTATCGATACCGGTCAGCCCGGTGATGAATGGGGGAACTGGACGACCCGGATTGACCAGTACGCTCCATTCGCGCGCGCCGTCCTGATCGACCTCAAGTAAGCCGACTTCGATAATCCGGTCGTTGGCGAAGTTGGCTCCCGTGGTTTCCAGATCGACAAAAACCAGCGGTTCGTGGATGGGGAAGTCAGGCATGCGTTTGGTGGCTCAATAAAGGACGACGGGCGGTTTGCACCGCCCGTCGTCAGGATGGGTAATTGCGTAATTCTACGCGATTACATCTTGGGCTTCGGGATGCCGAATTTCTCGGGCGACTCCTTGCCTGCACCTGCGTCGTAGATCAGCCAGGACATCTGCGCACGCCAGTTGTTCATGAATTCGCGCGCTTCCTTGCCGGTCAGGCCGATGACATCCAGACCGTTGTTGATCGCGTAATTGACGAACTTGGTGTCGTTGAGCGCGAATTTGTAGGCTTCGGTCAGCTTGTTGATGATCGGCTGCGGCGTTCCCTTCTTCACGAACACGCCGTAGAAAAAGCCGGAGGCTTTCATCGATTCGGTAAACGCCGGATTCAGCTTGGTGATGTACGGAACTTCCGGAATGGCTGGGTTCGGCTTGCTGCTCATGACAGCCAGAGCACGCACGTCGCCGTTCTTGACGTACTGGACCGCGGCGCCGACGGCGAGTCCGCTGACGTCGAGTTGCTTGCCGAGAAGTGCGGTGACCAGCGGACCATCTCCCTGGAAGGCAACCGGGTTGAAGGTCACACCTTCAACTTTCTTCAACAGCATCGAGGTGACCCACGGCTGTCCGCCGACGCCGCTGGTGCCGATCGACAGTTTGCCCGGCTCGGCCTTGGCGGCCTTGATCAGATCTTCGTAGCTCTTGATCGGCGAGTCCTTCGGCACGACGATGACGGTCGAACCCTGAACCGACAGGAGGACCGGGTCGAAATCGTCGTAGCTCAACTTGGAAAGACCGAGCACTTGGTACAACTGCGGATTTTCAGCGTGATACATCACCGTATAACCATCCGCCGCTGCCGTAGAAACCGCCTGCGCGCAGATGGCGCCAGTCGCGCCGGTACGGTTGGACAAAATGACCGATTGCTTGAGAATCTTTTCGGCGATCGGTGTAAGCAGGCGGGTTACCGTGTCGGTGCCGCCGCCGGCGCCCCAGGCGATATAGCCGTTGATCGGACGGTCAGGATAGTCCGCCGCGCTGGCAACGCCAGCCGATATGAGTCCCGCTGCAATTACCAGTTTTGACCACTTGATGATTTTCATGCGTCTCTCCTTTGTTGTAAAAACCAATCAACGAAAATTTCAATGATTGGGTGCCGCCATCATCAATCACCGACGATCTGATCGCCTTGGTGTGAAGAATTGCTTATTTCGTGTAACGCGTTTTTTACCTCTCTTTATCGTACTTTTCCGAGCATCAGCGCGTGAAGGTAGTTGGCAGCTTCTGCACGCGAGTGCTTCTGTTCGATCATTTTCGCAATCAGTATGTCCGGCCCGAGTTTGCTGGCCTCGATATCCTGGTCGATGCCTCCGAGAACGGTATCCCGACGCGCCTCGGCGACACCGGACAGGAATACTTCGGGAAACGCCTTGACCAGTTCTTTGTAGTACGTTTTCCTCTTGCCATCCAAAAGAAGTGCAGAAGCCACGTCGCTGCCGTCGCCAAAAAGCTGTCGGGCGAGTCCATTGCACGGGATATGAATGTCATACTCGCGGTTTTCCCTCTTGGCGGCTTCATATTCAGCCTCTGCCAAATCACCGAAGGCGATCATCGCGCGGCTGTGGACACGACGCCAGGGCTGAGTGGAATAAATCCGGAAACGTACGGTCATGTAGAGCGCGACAAGCAGAAACGGTACATATAACGCCCAGGCCACCGGATCGCTAAGGAGGTTGATCCCGATGCCGCAGGCGACCACGGTCAGGATCGACGTCCAGCCAAAACCGAAAAACCACGATATCCGCATCCCAATGCGTCCTTCCCGGATCAGGCCTCTTTTTTGCTGAACAAACCGCGTATCAACCCCATGGCCTTGGGGTTCGACACGATGGCAGTCAGCAACATGATGGCCAGAATTACCAGCGATACCGTATTGGTGACCATTCCCTCGAAGAAGCCGGCGGCGCTACCGCGCGTCAACTGGACGCCGCGCCGGAAATTTTCGTCGATGATTGGCGTCAGAATCACACCGAGAACGAGCGGGGCAACCGGGTAGTCGTAGCGCTTCATGAAATAACCGAGGATACCGAAGCCGATCATCCAGTAGATATCGGTGATGCTGTTCTGGATCGAATAGCCTCCGACGAAAGTGAGTACGACGATGATCGGGATGATGTAAGGCTTCGGGATCTCGACGATCTTGCTGAACGCGCGGATGCCGGTCATGCCCCAGACATAGAGGAAAACGTTGGCGACCAGCAGCGATCCGACCACGAACCAGAAGAACTGTGGTTGTTCTCGCATCAGCATCGGGCCGGGGCGCAGGCCGTGGATGATCAGCGCACCGATCAGCACGGCGGTGACCGAGTCGCCGGGGATGCCCAGCGTCATCATCGGAACGAACGCACCGCCAATTGCTGCATTGGCAGCCGCCTCCGGGGCAATCAGTCCCTGATAGGAACCGTGACCGAATGGCTGCGGGTAGGGGTTCTTGACCGTGCGTTTGGCGTGGTCGTAGGCCATCAGCGCGGCGATGTCGCCGCCCGTACCCGGGAGCGCACCGACGATGACGCCGATCGTCGAGGCCCGCAGCGTAAGGAACATGTTGTCCCACACCGCGGTCCATTCCGGGGTAATGCGCGAGATGCTCTGCTTGACCGGGACGGCCTTGGTCTGCAACTGCATAAGCGCTTCCGAAATGCCGAAGGTACCGATCATGATCACGACAAAGTGGATGCCACCAAGCAGATTCAGCGTATCGAAGGTCATACGCCCCTGACCGGTTTCGGGGTCCATGCCGATCAAGCCGACGATGATGCCAATGAATGCCGCGATTAGCGCCTTGAGCATGTTGCCCTCGGCGAGGCTGCCCACCAGGAACAGGCCCATGAAGGCGAGCAGGAAGTAATCACGTGCCTGGAATACCAGCGCCAACTGGGAAATGAGCGGTGCGAACAAGGCCAGAACAAGAATGCCGAAGAAATTGCCGATTACCGCTTGCGTGGTCGAGAGGCCCATGGCCTGGCCGGCCAATCCCATCTTCGCCAGTGGGAACCCGTCGAAGGTGGACGCAACCGCGGCTGGCGCTCCGGGAATGTTGAGCAGGATGCCTGATCGGGCGCCGCCATAGACGCCGCCGGTGTATATGCCGACCATTACGGCCAGCGCCGGCAAGACTTCCCAGGAGAACGTAAACGAAATCAGCAGCGATACGGCCATCGTCACCGATAGACCGGGAATAGCCCCCACGTAGAGTCCGACAAGCGTTCCGCCGGCGATCCAGCCGATCAGGCCAAAACTCATGAAGGGCTGAATGATGCCTTCCAAACCGTTATACATGATGTTCCTTCCTCTTACTGGGTCAGGGCAGAACGACCCGGAACAGGGTCGAGAAGATCAGATACAGCGCAGCGAGCGTTCCGGCGGAGACGAGCACCTTGAGCCAGAATTTCTTCGGATCAAGCAGGTACATGGTCGTTAACAGGAAAAGAAACGTCGCCGGAACGAAATGGATGGCTTCGACGATAAATCCGTAGATGGTCAGCGTCACCATCAGAATGACCACCTCGCGGTCAAAAAGGTGATGGGCCAGTTCCTTGAAGCCGCCTTCCTTGTACCCTTGGCGGAAGAACTGGATTGCCAGTCCGATAATCATCAGGATGGTCAATCCGCCAGTTAGTTGCGGGATGCTTCCGGGCCCCGCGTTGTTTCCCTGGAAAATGCCTTCACTTCGCAGTGAATCAACAAAAAGCGCAACGCAGATGACGAGCAGCAGGGCCATCATCTTGTATTCGCCCTTCGGCCGGGAATGGTCGGTTACGACGGTTCCGTCTTTGGCGTGTTCTGACATGGAAACAACCCTTTTCCTGTTTGTCGACGTTCAAGGGGAAAATCCCGATAGCGTCGTTATGGTTCAAAAAACGTCGGGCAACGCCACGACCTCGCTGCATGCGCAGTAAAAGAAATCAAAGAAATTTCACTTCGATTTCGGAGAGGGTTTCCTGTGCGGATGCCAGCGCTGCTGTTTTGAAACTAGCGAGGATTCGATTTTGCGCAAGGAATCCCTTGCCTTGCTCTGCCTTGATAAGGCAGGCAGACGTGAAAGAGTTCACGCCATCATCTACCCGTTTTATCCGTGCCATATGCCCCTACCTTTATTGTATCCGGCTGATAGGCTTTGCCGCCTTCATCCGTGATTTGTGTGTGGCGACAAGTTCGCATGCGTGGCGTATCGAGTCAATATGTCGATTCCGATAGAGGTCATCGCCCCACAAAATGAAGGATCAGACTACATCGCTGAAATCGATAAAGCAAAGCCCGCCGTGTTTTCATCGGCGGGCTTTTGCGTCGGGCAGAAAGCGCCTGCTGATTAGCCGCAGCTACCCACAGCACCGCAGGCGGTGCAGAAGTCGCAACCATCCTTGCGGATCATGGTGAAGTTTCCGCATTCGCCACACAGCTTCCCGGCGGTGGGTTTGGGAGCAGTGCTGTTGGTCGGCGCTTCCAGAATGCCCATCTGCTGCAGCGGGAAGCCGTTTTCGTCGAGAATGCCGAGCATCGCGTAGCGGTGGATGATCAGGTTGGCGATATAGGCAACCGTCGACGGGTAGGTCTGCTGTTTCCGCGTGCCGGGCACGAAAGCCATGAAATCGCCGAGCGGTTCGGGATAGTCAAGGAGTTTCCGGAGTTTCATGCCGATCCACGCAGGATCGAGTACGCGCATGTCCAGCGAGAGAAGTTTGGTCAGACCGTCGAGCGCACGCGGGTAGTTGCCGGCGAGCCAGACCGAGTAGGGACGGGTGACGCCGTCGGGCAGGGTGATTTCCTTGAGGCCTAGAACAAAGTCTTCGTTGGTTGCCGGGTTGAAGACATCGACCGTCCATGACAAGGTGCCATCCGTGCCGGTTTTAGGCTCCTTCAGGCTGAAAAGCGCGTCGAGAACCGGGGTCGGTCCCTCGTTGGCGAACGCGCCGAGTTGCTCGACGCGGTATTCGATCAGGCGCGCCATGGCGGAAACGACGGACGGCATGCGTTTGTGTTCGCCGTGCGGCGGGAACGACATATCGAAGCCTTCGCCATCCGGCGTTTTGGCCAGCGACTCGAGCTTGAGCTTGAGCCAGCCGAAGTCGTTGGCGCGCATGTCCATCGACAGCGTTTTGGCGACGGCGCCCAGTCCGCGCGGTTGCGCCGGGCCATTGACCCAGGCTTCAAACGGCCAGGAGCGGCCTTCCTGCTCGACGTGGCCGACGAACAGAGCAAATTTACCTTGGCCATGGTCGATCATGTAGGTCCAGGCCATGTTGCCTTCAGGCAAATTGGGGCGGCCAGGCCAGCGAAGACTGGAAAGCACCGGCGCCGGCAGGTTCTTGATCGACAGGCGGCGGTTGGCGTCACCGCTGACGAAGTCCTGCGGCTGTTTCTTTTCTTCCGTCTGCTTTGCCGTTTCAACGGACAGCACAGAGCCCAGAACGCTGTTGGGGCGATAGGTGGCGAGGCCTTTCAGTCCGGCCTTCCATGCGCTCATGTACAGCCCCTGGAAATCCTCGTACGGGTAATCAGCCGGGACGTTGACAGTTTTGGAAATCGAGGTGTCGATGTACGGCGCGACCGCGGCGACCATGTTCTTGTGCGCTTCCGCGGAAATCTCCAGTGCGGTGACGAAGTAGTCCGGTAGGTTCTCGGTGTCGCCGCCCAGATGCTTGTACAGCCGCCAGGCGTAGTCTTCGACCGCGTATTCCTTGATCGTGCCGTCGGCCATACGCTTCTTGCGGTTGTAGGTCCAGGAGAAGGGCGGTTCGATGCCGTTGCTGGCATTGTCGGCAAAGGCCAGCGAGATCGTGCCAGTCGGCGCGATGGAGAGAAGGTGCGAGTTGCGCAAGCCGTGCTTGCGAATCTCGGATTTGATGTCTGAAGGGAGGCGGGACGCGAAATTGCCGCCGGAGAGATAGAGTTCTGCATTGAACAACGGGAACGCACCTCGCTCCTTGGCCAGTTCGACCGACGACAGGTAAGCGGTGTCGCGCATATATTCGGAGATGCGCGCCGCCATTGCGGAGGCTTCCGGACGGTCATAGCGCAGGCCGAGCATGCACAACGTGTCGCCGAGGCCGGTGAAACCAAGGCCGACGCGTCGCTTGTTGCGAGCTTCTTCCTGCTGGCGCTCCATCGGCCAGGCGGTTACGTCAAGGACGTTGTCGAGCATCCGGGTGGATACTTTGATCACTTCGCCGAAGGCTGCGAAATCGAACTCGGCCTGGTTGCTGAAGGAATGCTTGACGAACAGTGTGAGGTTGATCGACCCGAGGCAGCAGCAGCCGTAGGGCGGCAAAGGCTGCTCGGCGCAAGGGTTGGTTGCCTCGATGACTTCGCAGTAATAGAGGTTGTTGTCCTTGTTCATGCGGTCGAGGAAGAGGATTCCGGGTTCCGCATGATCATAGGTCGACTTCATGACCTGATCCCACAGGTCGCGTGCGCGGACCTTGCGATAAACCCACAGACCGTCCTCGCGCTGGAAGGCGCCACTCGACTTCATGTCGGAATTCGGTTCGGCGCGATGCACCAATTCCACGTCGGTGTCGCCTTCAACCGCTTTCATGAATTCGTCGGAGACAGCGATCGAAACGTTGAAGTTGGTCAGGTCGCCATGGTCCTTGGCGTGGATGAACAACTCAATGTCCGGGTGATCGCAACGCAGCACACCCATCTGCGCGCCGCGTCGTGCCCCGGCGGATTCAACGGTCTCGCAGGAACGGTCGAACACGCGCATGTACGATACGGGACCGGAAGCGCGCGACTGCGTGCCTTTGACCTGCGCGCCTTGCGGGCGGATCGAGGAAAAATCGTAGCCGACACCACCGCCGCGCCGCATTGTTTCGGCCGCTTCGGCCAAGGCGCTGTAGATTCCCGGGCGACCATCGACGACCTCCACAATGGAATCGCCGACCGGTTGCACAAAGCAGTTGATCAGCGTGGCTGCCAACGGCGTTCCAGCCGCGGAATTGATCCGTCCAGCCGGAACAAAGCCGTTTTCCTGCGCCCAGAGAAAACGCTCTTCCCATTTCGAACGTACCTTTTCCTCCTCGTTCGCCGCCAAGGCCTTGGCAACACGCCGACGCACGTCGTGCACGCTGACTTCGGCTCCTTTGGCGTATTTTTCGATCAGGACTTCGACCGAAATCTCCTGTTCACTCAAGGGTGCGAACTCGGGAACTTCGGCGATTTCGGTCAGGGACAGTTGTTGTGCGTTCTCGCTCATCGTTTGCCTTTCTATTCTTGCGTGTCCGGTTGGTGCATGTCGGAGAGTAATTCCGCGTAGTTGCTGGTGTTTGGGGCCGGGCCGCGGCCGATATAGTTGTTTGTCATCGCGGGCCGGCATGAAAAACAGGACCAAAGCTACTACATATAGTTCTTTGAGGCAAGAAAAACGCTAAATATAGTTGTTTCCTTGGCGGCGAGGACTCGCAACTCACTGAAATATTTGATATTGCGCAATGCAAAATACTGTTTCATAATATGAACTGCTGCATTATTGACCAATGGCCAACGGGCGTTGCCCCGGTAGATGGCCGCCGCGGGATCGAGAACGGTATGGGTCGTCACTGAATCTCTCCGGGGCTCTACGGATCGGCGCGATTATCGCTGTTGCGTGCGCGATAAGCGCGCAAAAGTGGCTTCGCTTGATCGCGCATTTTTTGCGTCGCGATCTAACATAGTCACTGTTCTGGTCAGTAAGTGTTGTTGTCGGTCGTGGCAGTAGAACGTAACGTGGTTGCCGTACGGAAAGGCGAGTTTCGGGCGGCTTTGTTCGGGGTTGATTTCAGGGGATAAATCGGAATGTACGTATTTGTTTTGAATTGCGGCAGTTCGTCGTTCAAATACCAGTTGCTCGACATGGCCAACGAGCATCGCGTCGCGGTCGGTCTGGTCGAGCGTATCGGCATGAATGATTCGGTTCTTGCCTACGAACCGGCCGGTGGTGAAAAGATCAAGGAGACCGCAGACATCACTGATCATGAGGTCGCCATTAAAATGGTCCTCAACAAGCTGGTTGATCCGGCTGTCGGGGTCATCAAGTCGTTGTCGGATATCGCAGCAATTGGCCATCGCGTCGTCCACGGCGCGGAGAAATTTTCAGGTTCGGTGCTGATCACGGATGCCGTGATCGACGCTCTCAAGGAGAACATCCCGCTGGCGCCGTTGCACAATCCACCGAACATCACCGGCATCGAGGCGATGCAGAAAGCGTTGCCGGGTGTGCCGAACGTCGGTGTCTTCGACACATCGTTCCACGCCACCATGCCGCCGGAGTCCTACATCTATGCGTTGCCGTACGAGTGGTATGAGAAGCATCACGTCCGGCGCTATGGTTTCCACGGCACCTCCCATCGCTTCGTTTCGGAGCGCGCAGCGCAGATTCTTGGTATTGCCAAGGAGCAGTTCAACTGCATCACCTGCCACATGGGCAACGGTTCGTCGTTCACCGCAGTTAAAAACGGCCAATCGTACGACACGAGCATGGGCATGACGCCGCTCGAAGGTATCGTCATGGGAACGCGCTGCGGCGACGTGGATGCGGGCATCCCGAGCTATCTGGCAGCGAACGTCAATATGTCGTTTGCCGACATCGACAATGCACTGAACAAGAAGTCGGGTCTCTTGGGTATTTCGGGCGTGAGCTCCGACATGCGCGATATCATGTCCGCGGCTGCCGAGGGCAACGCCCGCGCCAAACTGGCGGTCGACGTATTGCGTCACCGGGCGCTCAAGTACATCGGAGCATACGCTATTGAGCTCGGACGCGTCGACGCGATCGTGTTCACGGGGGGTATCGGCGAGAACAGCGTGGAGTTCCGCGCGTCGGTTGTCGAGCGTCTGACGGCTCTTGGTATCAAGCTCGATGCGGAAGCCAACAAGCCCCGCGGGCAGGAAATCGTGATTTCGACACCAGATTCGCCGATCAAGGTATTGGTCGTGCCGACCAACGAGGAACTGGTCATTGCCCGGGATACCCGCGATATCGTCACAAAATAAACGGTTCCGGTTTTTCCTCCCGACAAAGGCGGCTATTGCCGCCTTTGTCATTGGCCGCTTCGGCGATCATTTACAATCCGGCAACACCAGCCCCGTTGATCTAATCTACATACCGGGCATGATCGGGGATCCTTATGAAAGTTCTCGTTTCGGTCAAGCGAGTGATCGACTACAACGTCAAGGTGCGAGTCCGTACCGATGGTTCTGGTGTGGAGACGGCCAACGTCCGGATGTCGATGAACCCTTTCGACGAAATAGCGGTGGAAGAAGCGGTGCGCTTGAAGGAAACCGGTCAGGCCACGGAAATCGTCGTGGTCTCGGCGGGACCAGCACAGTGTCAGGATACCTTGCGTACGGCGCTGGCGCTCGGCGCCGATCGGGCGATTCTGATCGAGACTGGCGCCGAACTGCAACCTCTGGCGGTCGCCAAATTGCTCAAGGCGCTTTGTCTACGCGAGAAGCCGGCGATGGTGCTTTGCGGCAAGCAGGCGACGGACGACGATGCAAACCAGACAGGGCAGATGCTGGCGGCGTTGCTGGGATGGTCGCAAGCCACCTTTGCCTCGAAACTTACCGTATCGGGCGATCGGGTGAGGGTGGTGCGGGAGATTGACGGTGGACTGGAAACAATGGAGAGCATTCTGCCGACCGTCATCACGGCTGACCTGCGCCTGAACGAGCCCCGCTACGTCACGCTGCCGAACATCATGAAGGCCAAAAGGAAGCCACTCGACGTTGTTACTCCAGAGTCGTTGCAGGTCGATATCACTCCGCGACTCAAGGTGGTGCAGGTCAGTGAGCCGCCGCCTCGCCCGGCCGGAAGGCGCGTCGCTGACGTCAATGAACTGGTGTCCGAGTTATCTTCGACGGGAGTGATCGCATGACGGTACTCCTGCTTGCTGAACACGACAATCAAAGCCTGGCTCCGGCGACGCGCAGCGCGTTGACCGCCGCGCGTCAGTTGGGAATGGACGTCGACATCCTTGTCGTTGGGGATAAGTGTCGTCCAGTGGCTGAAAGCGCGTCCTGTTTGGCGGGGGCTTCACGCATTCGCTGGGTGGATGCGGCGCATTTCCGTGAGCCGGTCGCAGAGAACATCGCCAACCAGGTCGTCGCCCTGGCGTCCGGCTACACCCATGTGCTTGCGGCGGCGACAAGCACCGGCAAGAGCGTGATGCCGCGAGTGGCCGCCATGCTCGATGTCGCGCAAATTTCCGAGGTTATCGCCGTTCTGGGCACTGATACTTTCTCACGGCCGATCTATGCCGGAAACGCGACGCAAACGGTAGAGTCCGTCGACCCCGTCAAGGTGCTAACCGTGCGTGCCAGCGCATTCGAAGCGTCAGGCGACGGAGGTTCGGCGCCGATCGAAGCCGTCGAGGCAGTAGCCGACTGCGGCCTGGCTCGCGTGCTATCGCGGGAGTTGATACGTTCAGGGCGGCCGGAGCTTGCGTCGGCCGACGTCGTCGTAGCCGGCGGTCGAGGGCTGGGAAGCCGGGAAAACTTCATTGCTCAGCTTGAACCACTGGCGGAAAAACTCGATGCCGCGATTGGTGCAACACGTGCCGCTGTCGATGCCGGTTTCGTCTCCAACGACCTGCAAATCGGGCAGACCGGCAAGGTGGTCGCGCCCCGGCTGTATATCGCCGTCGGCCTGTCCGGAGCAATCCAGCACCTCGCGGGGATGAAGGACAGTCAGGTCATTGTGGCGATCAACAAGGACCCCGAAGCTCCGATCTTCCAGATTGCGGATTACGGCCTCGTCGGCGATCTGTTCGAGATCGTTCCGCAATTGGTCGACGCGCTGTGCTGATACGGCGCCGATGATCCTTCGGGAAACCTTCGGAAGCGCCCGAAGGCGCGATGATAGAATCGGGCAATTAATGATGCTAAGGTGAAAATAAGAAAGGAATTCGATGGGATACGAACAGATTGCGGCTGTCGATCTTGGTTCGAACAGTTTCCGGCTGGAGGTAGGCCGGGTTGTAGAAAACCAGATCTATCCCCTCGACTCGCTCAAGGAACCGGTGCGACTGGCCTCTGGGCTTTCCCGGGAAAAAATCCTCAACGACGAGGCGCAACAACGTGGATTGGAAACACTAAGCCGTTTTGCCGAGCGTTTGCGGGGATTCCAGCCACAAGCTGTGCGTGCCGTGGCAACCAATACGTTGCGGGTTGCGAAGAATGCCAGTCTGTTCATCCAAAAGGCCGAGGCGGCACTCGGCTTCCCCATTGAAATCATCGGCGGCCGCGAAGAAGCCCGCCTGATCTACATCGGCGTTGCCCACTCCATGCCGCCGACCCGGCAGAAGAGGCTGGTGGTGGATATCGGCGGCGGTTCCACAGAATTCGTCATCGGCAAGAAGGTCGAACCGCTGCTCATGGAATCGCTGTTCATGGGCTGCGTCAGCTTCTCCCTGCGTTATTTCCCCGACGGCAAGATCGACAAGAAGCGCTTCAGCGAGGCCGAGGTTGCCGCAGCGCGGCAGATCGAAATCATCGCCAACGATTATCGGGTTTTCGGTTGGACCGAAGCGGTCGCTTCTTCCGGAACGGCGAAGGCGGTCGCCGATATACTGGAGATCAACAAGCTCAATCCCGACGGTATGCCAGGGATCACGCGCGAGGGGCTGGAAAAGCTCAAGTCTCAACTGATTCGCGCAGGATCGGCGACCGGCTTGAAACTGGGCGGTCTACGCCCCGACCGTGCGCCGGTGTTCGTGGGCGGCGTGGCCATCCTCTGCGCGGTTTTTTCGACGCTTGGTTTGGCGCGGATGGGCTATGCCGAAGGTGCGCTACGGCTTGGCGTTCTATACGACCTGCTCGGGCGATTCCACCAGCAGGACATGCGCGATACCACGGTGCAGCAGTTTCAGCGGCGCTATCAGGTCGATGTCAAGCAGGTCGCGCGCGTCGAGCGAACCGCATTGCAGATGCTTGGACAACTCGTGCCGATCGACCAACCGGAACACGAAAGTGAAGTACGTTTCCTTCGTTGGGCCGTGGGGTTGCATGAGATCGGTATCTCAATCGCACACGGCGGTTTCCACAAGCACGGCGCCTACATCATCGGCAGTGCCGACATGCCGGGTTTCTCCAAGAAAGATCAGGAAAAACTGTCGCTGCTGGTCCTCGCCCAGCGCGGCAAGATGGAGAAACTGCCGTTGATTCCCTCCGCGGATCCTTTGTGGCGACTGATTTTCTGCATCCGCGTGGCGGCCTTGTTGCATCGTTCACGCGACGATCTGCTCCAACCGCCGCTGCTGGTGAAGGCCTCGTCGTCCGGTTTCCAGATCGAACTGCCCGCAAAATGGCTTCAGGAGAATCCTCTAACCGCCGGAGCGCTCGCTGAAGAGGCGCAAAGTTGGGAAAAGGTCGGGTGGCAGTTGCGCCTGCGGCGACGTTCGGCAACTGTCACACAGGAGTAGCCGGATGGCCACGGCCGCCGTGGAGTTCAGCAAGACGCCAGGCCCGGGAACCGTTCGACTCACTGGCGATTGGATACTGAGCCGGCTGCCGGAATCACTGGAGTTTTTGCAAGCCGAGCTTCGTGGCTATGCGACCCTAAGTGCCGCATGGGAGATGTCGCGTGTGACACGCCTCGACAGTGCGGGCGCCGTGGTCCTCTGGCAGGCTTGGGGACGGCAATGGCCGGCCACGCTGGTGGCCACCGACGAACAGCGGGAGATTCTGGCTCGGGCTGCGGCGATATCGCCGGCACTGGTTGCTCGTCTGCCTTCCTCGCCGCTGACCTGGCTGGCGCAGTTGGGCCGACTGTTGCTATCGGCCGGAAAAAACGCCCGGGACATAACCGCGCTTGTCGGCCAGTTGGCGCTGGATATCTGCTATCTCTGTTCGCATCCACGCGATATCCCGTGGCGCGAGTTTTCAGCGACCTTGTACAAGAGTGGCGCACTGGCATTACCGGTGACGGCGCTGGTCGGCTTCCTGATCGGCATCGTTTTATCTTACCTTTCGTCTCTGCAGCTCAAGACCTTCGGTGCCGACATTTTTATTGTCAATCTCCTGGGAATCAGCGTCATTCGCGAACTCGGGCCGGTGATTGTCGCGGTGTTAGTGGCGGGGCGATCCGGTTCCGCAATGACAGCCCAGATCGGCGTCATGCGGGTCACCGAGGAAATCGATGCGCTGGCAACGATGGGGATTTCGCGAACCGTTCGCCTCGTTCTGCCGAAAGTGGCCGCGCTGGCGGTGGCCATGCCGTTGCTGGTGATATGGTGCTCGGCGGCCGGTATCATCGGCGGCATGGTCTCGGCGAATCTGGAGATGGAGTTGGCTTACGGCTACTTCATCAGCACCTTGCCCAAGGTGGTGCCCGTGGCCAATGTCTGGATCGGTATCGGCAAGGGCTTCTGTTTCGGTCTTCTTATTGCACTGATCGCCTGCCATTTCGGATTGAAAGTGAGGCCGAACACTGAGAGCTTATCGTCCCGGACTACCTCATCGGTGGTGACGGCAATCACGGTGGTCATCATCGTCGATGCCGTATTCGCGGTGCTGACACGTCGTGTCGGTATGCCGGGGCTATAGATGATGGCCCCGGCGATCGAGTTGCGCGGAATTACCACGCGTTTCGGCAAGGTGGTGATCCACAACGACATTCATCTTGATGTCCGTACAGGGGATATCCTTTGCCTGGTTGGCGGTTCGGGTAGCGGGAAAACGACGCTGTTGCGCGAAATTGTCGGCTTGCTGGCACCCACCAACGGTACGGTCAAGCTGTTCGGTCACGCCGTGCTCGACCCGGACCCACGGGTACGGCGCGACGTAAGGCGGCGCTTCGGCATGCTTTTTCAGCAAGGGGCGCTTTTTTCGGCGCTGAACGTATTCGACAATATCGCCTTCCCGTTGCGGGAGTTGCGGATTCTGGCGGAAGATCACATAAGAGATCTGGTCTTCATGAAACTGGCGATGGTCGAACTCGAACCGCACCACGCGATGCTGATGCCTGCCGAATTGTCGGGGGGAATGATCAAGCGAGTCGCGCTGGCGCGGGCGCTGGCGCTCGAACCGGAGTTACTTGTCCTTGACGAACCGACCGCTGGACTCGACCCTGACCTGGCGGATAATTTCGTTCAATTGATCGGAACGCTGCAAAAGCAACTGGGGTTCACGGTAGCGATGGTCACGCACGACCTCGATACCCTGGCGGGGCTGGCAACACGCGTCGCCGTGCTCGCCGGGCAGCGTATCATCGCCGATGCGTCACCTGCCGAGGTGCTCGAGGTGGATCATCCCTTCATTAAAACCTTTTTCTGTTCCGAGCATGCCCGGTCGGTCATGCGCCGACGGCTTTGACGCGAGGATAACCATGGAAAATCGTGCGCACGCGCTGATCGCGGGACTGTTTCTGCTGCTTCTCGGGGCCGCTGCCGTGGCGTCGCTTTGGTGGTTCAGCGGGAGCAGCGACGAGACCAACACCTATATCGTTGAGTCTCGAAGGAATGTCACCGGACTTAACCCGCAGGCGCAGGTACGTTTTCGCGGCATCAGTGTCGGCAGGGTGGAAAAGATCCTGCTTGATCCTGCCGATGCGAACAATACGCTGATTACCATCAGCGTTCAGAAGCATATCCCGATTACGCGGAGCACCATAGCGCAACTCGGCTACCAGGGAGTAACCGGGATCGCCCATGTCTTGCTCGAAGACTCTGGCCAGGGAACCGATCTACTGGTCAGTGACAAGGCCAATCCGGCGCGGATTGCCATGCAAGACTCCTTCGTCCAGGAGTTGAGCGACGCGGGCGGCGAAACATTGCGTCAGGCACGCGACCTGTTGTTGGGGATGAACGACTTGCTGCGACCGGAAAATCGCCAACTGTTGGTGCAGACGCTGGACCATATTGAGGCGAGCACCCGCCATGCCCGCGAAACGACGGCGCGTCTGGAACGACTGTTCAGCGCGGAGAACCTGGTTCGCGTCAATTCCACTCTAGTGCTCGCCGAGAAGACCGTAGCGCAGGCGGGTCCCTTCTTTTCGGAGGCACGTGATCTCGTAGCCAGCCTAAAAACGGCCAGTGAGAAATTTCAAACGGCACTGGGCGATTCGCAGATCGGTGGTTTCGGTGCGTTGGCGCCACGGCTCAATGAGCTGACCACGGAACTTTCGACAACCTCACATCAACTTGGTCGCGTACTTCAGATGCTGGAAGAGTCGCCGCAAAGCCTGATTTTCGGCCGCCAGCATATCGAGCCTGGTCCGGGCGAATCCGGATTCGTGGTCCCCGTCAAGGAGCGGAATAGATGATTAAGCCAGTGCTTCCGATCGCCCTTGCGATGCTTGCGGGCTGCGCGGGAACTCCTCGATCCAATACATTTGTTTCCGTTTACGATTTTGGAATGCCAGCCGAGGCGATGCCGAGTGCCACGGCAAACAATGGGCGCCTGATGGCGCTCGAAGTCAGGGCAGCTCCCTGGCTCGATGCACCAAATATCACCTATCGGCTGGCTTATGACGAACCGCTCAAACGCCGCCAATATGCTGAAAGCAGGTGGGCGAGTCCGCCGGCGAGTTTGCTGGCCCAGCATTTGCTTCAGAGAACCGGCCTCGTCAGCGCAAACGGTGGCACCGTGACGTCCTGTGTGGCTCGACTGTCGCTTCAGGAGTTTTCACAACGGTTCGAGACGCCACGGACGAGCTATGCGATTGTCCAGGGGCAGGTCGAAGTGGTGGACGGAAAGCGGCACTTGCTGGCGAGCCGTACGTTGCGTGCGCAAACCAGAGCAGCCTCCGCCGACGCATCAGGAGGAGTGATCGCACTGGTGGCGGCAAGTGGCGAACTGGCCTCACAACTCGAAGACTGGCTTGGTCGTCTGGAAAAGGACGGTATTCTCAAACACTGCGGTGATTGATGGCCATCGTTGCCTTGGCGGATGCCTGGCCCGTTGGGGTGGTTTGCAATATTCAATGAAAACAGGGTTCAGGGAATGTTTGGTTTTATCCAGCGGTTGATCGGGAAATTGAGCGTCAGCCGCAAGTTGGTGCTGATATATTTTCTCGACTTGTCGGCAGTCATTTTCGTTTCGTCGATTCTGATCAACGAAAAGTTTATTGCTATCGATTTCGCTCGCAAGGAAATCATCGGTAACGCGTATATCAGCGCCGTGCGCGACGTCATCCTTCCGGCGCAGTTTCCTGCGCCGGACGATCGGGCGGAACGCGTGCTCGATGCCGAACGCGAGCACGGCTCAGCGCTGGGAAGCCACGATCTGGCGCTGCAACTGGCCGACCGGCTGCGGCAGGTGGAAAAACGTGTGGATTTGTCTCCTTGGTCCGCTCAATACCTGGCGCCAGCCGTCCTGTCTCTGGTAACGCGGATCGGCAACCATTCGAACCTGATCCTGGATCCTGATCTCGACAGCTACTACACCATGTCGTTGGTCGTCTTGCGTTTTCCAGAACTCTTCGATGTCGCGCCGCGTCTGACGGAGAAGGCGCTCGCGGTGAGCAAAGCAGATTCAGCTGAGCTTCGCCGGCAGAGACAGACCGAATACCTGATCGTCGAAGGACGGCTGGACGCGCTGACACAAAGCATGGCGTCCGACTACGCCGAGGCTGTTGCCGCGGGTGACGGGCCGCTGAGGAGAGCGCTTGATCCGTCCCGGGCACGTCTTCTGACGGCCATTGAAGTGCTGCGTACGTCAGCGAGGCGCGAGGCACTCAGCTTGCCGGACGTGGATTCCGGGCCGGAGATTCGCAAGGGCGAAGCAGCGGTGATGGAGAGCCTCCGGTTTGCCTGGAACGATGCGAGTACGTCGCTGAACAAACTCCTGTCCTCACGCATCGACAAGCTTTTCTCCCGCATGTGGTGGCATCTGGGAGCCGCCGCGTTGCTGTTGCTTGTGATCCTTTCGGTTGTTTATTTCGTCGCACGGATGATCGCCTTGCCCATCCGCCGCCTCGCCACGGTTGCTGGTGAGGTCAGTCGAACAGCGGATTATTCGCTGCGCGCGCAATGGAGTGCCGGTGACGAACTGGGCCGCCTTGTCGATGCGTTCAACAGCATGCTCGGGCAACTCGACCGTTTCCGACTCGTTCAGCAGGAATTGGCGGCGAGCGCTCGCGCTGCGGCGGCGCAGCGTGAATTGCTGGAGGCCATCCCGATGCCGTTGATGGTAACTGCGATTCCGCAGCACGAGATCCTGCACGCAAACGCGCCGGCCTTGGCGTGGCTGCAGGATCGCTCCGCGGACCCGTGGCTTCGCGGGCTGACGCGGCCGTTGCGCGCACAATTCTTTCAACAACTGGCGGACCGGGGCCGGGTCGATGAATTCGAAGCTCTCTGGCATGGTCCGGACGAGGATCGCTGGGCGCTCCTGTCGGCGCGGCGGCTCAACTATCAGGATCAGGACGCGGTCCTCACGACGTTTGCCCCGATCGGCCGCATCAAGCAGATGGAGTCGCGCCTGGAATTGTGGGCCAAGGTATTCGAGGCATCCTCGGAGAGCATCATGGTGACCAATGCCGAACGCGAGATCGTCACGGTCAATCGCGCTTTCCAGAGGACAACGTCGTTCGAGTACTCCGAAGTGATCGGCCGACAACCGGATTTTCTGCGTTCCGGCCATCATTCCGACAACTTTTTTGAACAGGTGTGGGGAACCGCCCGCGCCCGTGGTTCCTGGCAGGGCGAACAATGGATCCGGCGCAAGAACGGCGAGACGTTCCCGATCTGGGTAGTCGTCAACGCAGTGCGCAACGCACGCGGGGAGGTTATCCATTTCGTTGCTACCTTCCTCGATATCAGCGAACGCAAGGATAACGAACGACGGATCAGCCATCTCGCACACCACGACACACTCACTGACCTGCCGAATCGCGCGCTATGCCTCGACCGGCTGAACGTAGCCGTTCAACAAGCCAAACGCACCGGGCGCCGGGTCGGTATCCTGTTCATGGACCTCGATCGTTTCAAGAGCATCAACGATACGCTCGGCCACCATGTCGGCGATGGATTGCTGCGCTCTGTGGCTAAGCGCTTGCTGGAGGTGGTTCGCTCAGGTGATACCGTCAGCCGCTTGGGCGGCGATGAATTCATCGTGGTGTTCAGCGATATAGACAGCATGGATGAAGTCGCACAGATCGTCGAAAAACGTCTAATTCCGTTGATCCGCGCGCCGCATCTGATCGATGGGGTCGAACTCAATGTGTCATGCAGTGTAGGTGTCGCGGTATATCCTGAAAACGGGGAAACCGTCGATATTCTCATGCGTAACGCGGATGCGGCGATGTATCACGCCAAGGAAGAAGGGCGCAACAACGCGCAGTTCTTTACGGCCGAGATGGACAAGGCTCAGCGCGAACGCGTGCAGATCGAGCATGATTTGCACAACGCGGTCGAGCGCGACGAACTGCGTTTGCACTATCAGCCGCGCATCGATGCGTTGAGCGGCGAGCTTATCGCGGTCGAGGCGCTGGTGCGCTGGCAGCACCCCGAGCACGGTCTCGTGCCACCCGGGCAATTTATCGCGGTAGCCGAGGAATGCGGTCTGATCGTACCGATCGGTTATTGGGTTATCGAGGAAGCCTGTCGTCAACAGGCAGAATGGCGCGATGGAGGCGTTGGCGATATTCGAGTCTCGATCAACCTTTCGGCTGCCCAGTTCCAGGATGAAGGATTGGTGGAAGGCGTGGCAGCCATTCTGCATCGTCACCTGAACAACGTCGGCACCATCGAATTCGAACTCACTGAGTCTCTGCTGATGATCGACCGGGGAAGGACGATCGACCAGTTGCACGGGATCAAGGCGCTCGGGGTTTCGTTGTCGATCGATGATTTTGGCACCGGTTACTCGAGCTTGAATTATCTCTATCGCTTCCCGATCGACAAACTCAAGATCGACCAGTCATTCGTGAGCGACATGCTTACCGATCCGAAGGACTATGCGATTACCCGAGCCATCATCGGCCTTGGCCATACGCTCGGATTGAAGGTGGTCGGCGAGGGGGTGGAAACAATCGAACAGCGCTTCGCCCTGGCTTCCGCCGGATGCGATGAATTGCAGGGTTACTACTTCAGCCGCCCTTTGCCACCAGGAAACCTGGCGGAATGGTTCATTACGTGGCGGGAAAACAACCAAGCCATCGAACTGGAGGAATGAACCTCTCGACGAAGTTTCCCGGAGTCGTCATTTTGCGGCAAACCTATCGCGTGGCATGCCCCCGGCGCTGCTTTACGGGTCGGTATTTTTTAAAAATCGTCCTTGCATCAAGTTCCGCTCGCTCCTGTGTGCAGATCGACGGATCGTCGTCATGGCCGCTGAAGTATTCATCTTCCTGTGCTCGCATGACAATATCGATGGCCACTTCGTCGCGCAGGGTATAGATCTCCGTCAGCAGCGTGGCGACTTCGTCCAAATGTTCTTCGTAGGTCATGATTCTCTCCCCATCGCTTTTTGACGGTGAACCTTGGTGTAGGCTTCCAGCAACCTGCGATGCATGAGAAAGCCATCGAGCTCGACACCGGCTACAGGCATCGCGAAGAAACGTTTCTCACGTGTCAACAGCGCCTCGGCTTCCATGAGTGTCCGCTGTCCATAGAGTGATTCGAGCGCGCTACGGAATGTTTCGAATTCGTTTGTCTTGCTCAGGTGGATCAAGTTCTCGATACAGCGATAGACCGCCAGTCGCGCCGGGTTGATCTGTGCGAAATGGCGTACCCACTGGCAGCCTTCGAGTGTAGCGTCCTCGTCGGCAATCGCCAGTGCGAGAAGCAGCTTGAGTTCGCCGACGCGCAGGTCTTCCCAGATGGATCCGGAATCCGCCGCCAAACCGATCAAAGCGGCAACCGGGCGTTGATCGTCAATCCCTGAATCGTTCAACGTGTCGAGCAGGCATTCGCACTCTTCGTCGTCAAGATCGGAAAGGTAGAGAATCGGTTCGCGAACCTCGTTGCCGAAGCTGTTGTTTTCGAATTCGAGATCGTCGATCGGGTAGATCTCCGACACGCCGGGGACGATAATCCGGCAAGCATACATCCCGAGATGGCTGTAGTCGGCGACATGGATCGCGTGCCCCTCCTTGTGGAGCAGGTCGACCAGGCAGGCATAATCCTCGCGCGTGGAGGTGCTGAAATCCCAGTCGGTGAAATCGAAATCGGGCGAATCGCCGAGGAAGTTCCAGTGGATCACGCCGCTCGAATCGACGAAATGGATTTCCAGATTGGGCGCACTGGCGACTTCATCGAGGTCGAAGACCGGTTCGGGAAAGCCGCCGAGCGCGTCCAGCGCACGGCCCTGCAGGAGTTCGGTCACGGCGCGCTCAAGGGCGATGCCGAAGCGCGGATGCGCCCCGAAACTGGCGTAGCAGCCCTGATCAGCCGGGTTCAGCAGCACGACACAGAGAACGGGGTAGCGTCCCCCAAGCGATGCGTCCTTGATCCGGATTCCGAAGCCGGCAGCGCGCAACTCGTCGATATCCTTTTTCAGCTGCGGATAACGGGCGATGACCGACGTCGGGACGTCCGGCAGGCACAATCCCTCGCGGATGACGCGGAATTTGACATGCCTCTCAATGATTTCCGAGAGTGCCTGCGCGCGCGCCTCTTCGATACTGTTGCCAGCCGACATGCCGTTACTGACATAGAGGTTGCCGATGATGTTGACCGGGAACCAGACGACTTCGTCATCGCTGAGGCGTGCAAAGGGCAGGGCGCAGATGCCGCGTTCGCTGTTGCCGGAGTTGAGGTCGACCAACGTCTGCGCCGGGATGCTGCCGTCCGGGTTGTACAGCTCCTGCAACTCCGGTGTCAGCAACTCATCGGGCCAGGTATCATCGTTCTCCTCGACCGCGAACCAGCGCTCCTCCGGGTGGTGCGTATAGCGGTCGTCGGCGAATTCCTTGCCGAGGTAGTAGTGGCTCCAGAAATAGTTGGTCGACAGCCGTTCGATGAACTCCCCCAATGCGCTGGCACGGGCGGCGAGCTGGCTGCTTCCCTTGCCGTTGGAAAAAAGCAGCGGACAGTCCCGGTCGGCGACATGTACCGACCAGATACCGTCGATCGGGTTGAGCCAGGAACGCTCCTCGACGTGGAAACCGATCTTCGTCAGTTCGGCCTGCATCCGGCTTATTGATGCTTCGAGCGAGGCATCCTTTCCGGCGATGAAATGTTCGTTCATTGATATATCCTCATCATTAACAATGAGATAGGGCGGTTTATTAAGGCAATTTGTTAAATATTCGCGGCGCCCAAACCGCGGTTCCCTAGCCAGTTGTTTGACCGAGGCGAGTCTTTGACGCGACGTAGGAACCGAGCGAGACGAGCACGATGCCGGCACCCAGCCAAGGCGTCAACGGTTCGTCCAGCAAGGGAACGGCGAGGACGCCGATGACGACCGGCACGAGAGCAAGGAAAGATGCAGTGCGTTCCGGCCCGAGAAGTTGCAGTGACTTGAGGTAGGTCAGCATGGCCACGATCGTTGCCGAAATGCCTTGGAACGCGGCCTGGATCAGAATCATCGACATCGGGGCATTGCCGATTTCCTTGGGCAGGAAATACCAGTAGATCGGCAGATAAACGATGGCCGAACCGAAAGCTATGGCCCGGGTCAGGATCCACGGAGAGTAATTCCAGCGCGCGGCAAAAAAACCGTAGAGGGCCCACAGGCATGAACTGGTAAACATCAACAGATCGCCGAAGGCGTAGTCGGGCGACCAGTCGGTCAGATAGGGCATGGCCGCGCAGATGATGCCGGAACCGATCAGTGACAGACCGATGGTCCGGATGCGCGTGGGCCGCGTTCCGGTGATCAGCCAGGCCAACGCGCTGATCAGGAAGGGCTGCAACCCAGGGAAAAGGATGCCGCCATGCGCTGCAGGCGCATACTTGAAACCGGTGTAGGCGATCGGGCAATAAAACAGGCTACAGAGACAGGTCAGAATCCACAGGCGCCGGTCGGCCCAAGCCCGACGCGGCATGCTGCCGATGAAAGGAAGGAGGATCGCCGAGGCGGTGATCAGCCGCAAGGCAAATATATCGTACGGGGTCAGAACGCTTTTCCCGCCGAGGCGGGAGATCAGGGAAAAGCCGGACCACATCATCAGTGTCGCCGTGACGGCAATATAGCCCCAGACGAGTTGTTTTTTTTCAGTCAAACCAGACTTTCCAGCGTTGCATTGAGAGTGATGCTTGCTCGGCGCGTCAGGACTTCGGCACCTTCTGGAACAGACCGCGGAGCGTGTTCTGCAGGTCGCCGGGCAGCACGACTACCTTGGCGTTTGGCGATTCGGCCATCTTGCCCATGCTGGTGATGTACTTTTCGCCGAGAAGGTAGAGCATCGGCAGTTCGTTCTCGCCGAAGGCAGCGGTGACCTTGGTGATGGCCTGCGACGAGGCATCGGCCAGCATGATTTGCGCCTCTGCATCGCGCTTGGCCGACTCGAGGCGTGCTTCTGCTGAGAGGATCATCGACTGTTTTTCGCCTTCGGCGCGGGTAACCATGGCCTTCCGCTCCCGTTCGGCGGACGCCTGCATTTCCATGGCGCGTTGCATCGACTCCGACGGTTTGATGTCCTGGATTTCCACCGATTTCACCGTCAGGCCCCAGTCGAGCGCTTCGTCGGCAACGCCTGCCTTGAGCCTTGCCTTGATCATGTCGCGTGACGAGAGGGCATGGTCGAGTTCCATCTCGCCGACGATCGAGCGCAGAGTCGTCATGATCATGTTGCGGATGGCTTCGGCAAAGTCCTCGACGCCATAGACGGCCTTGACCGGATCTGTGACCTTGATGAAAGCGATGGCATTGACCACGATCACTGCGTTATCGCGGGTGATGACTTCCTGTTCCTGCACGTCGAGAATGATGTCCTTGGTCGTCACCTTGTACGACACGGTATCGAAGTAGGGAATGATGAAGCGAAGGGAAGCAGTGTGACACGGTATTTCCCGAGGCGCTGGACGATCCATTCTTCACCCTGTGGAATGATGCGAACGCCTTTCGCAACAGTAACCAGAACGAAGAATAGAAAGACGACGGACGTTACGGTTGTTCCGATCATTTTGTGGCCTCCACCTTGATGTAGTTACCTTCCACGGCAACGATGCGCACGCGATCGCCGGCCTTGATGTTTTCTTCTGCGTAGCACTCCCAGGCATCCGCAC
>QKII01000251.1 GCA_003249625.1 Propionivibrio sp.
GTACACGAGCGCAAACGACAGTGCGAACAGACCCCACACATAGATCTCAGCGATGAACACCCGCTGGTAGTCGGCTACGAGCCAAGGCAAGATGATGAGCGCCGCTGCCGTCACTGCGGGAGCCAGCCACTGCATGCGCGCAGGCAGCGGCAATGCGTTTGCGGCAATATTCACCGGGTGCTCCGCGCGAAAATGCCTTGGGGCCGCAGTAACAGCACAACGCTCATGAGGATTAGCGAGACAATACGGGCGGTTGTCGGCTCAGCAAAGCTCGTGATGATCCCTTCCATGACTGCCAACAGGACCGCTGCCGCCGCGGTGCCTGGTAAGTTGCCGAGTCCTCCGATGATCACCGCCATAAAACACAACGGCAAAACGTCCAGGCCGAGACGGAACTCTACGGTGGTGATCGGAGCAGCCACCACGCCGCCCAACATGGCAAGGGCTGTACCGAGACCGAAGGTAACGACGAACACAGTCTGCGACGGCACACCCATGGCGATGGCCATTTCCCGGTCCTGGCGTACCGCACGCATCCATGTACCGAACTTGGTCCTGTGCAGAAACAGAAAAAATGCCGCGATGGCGACGATCGCAACAGCCGCTGCAAATAGCCTGTAGACCTGGTAGTCGAGATTCAAAATCGGCACCGTCAGGCCGATAGGATCGAGGATGCGCTTCGGCGTGGCGCCGAACGTCGCCCGTACGCTCTCCTGCAGGATGAGGGAAAGACCGAAAGTCGCGACGATAGACAGCGCGGCAAAATTCTCGATCGGGCGCATCACTACCCGTTCGGTCAAGGATCCGAGGACAAAACCGATGACGGGGACGATAAGGAAAGCGATCCAGAAGTTATCGGTGTACTGAATCAGGGTCCACGCGAAGACGGTCCCCACCATGAAGAAATCGCCGTGGGCGACGTTAATGATGTCTAGCAGCCCAAAGATGATAGACAGGCCCAGCGCGATAAGGGCGATGATCAGCCCCCACACCAAGCCGTTCATGGCGAGAATCAGGAGAAGCTCCAAACCCCCCTCCTTCCTCCAGAAACACCTCGAGGAGTGTCTTCTTATAAAAGTCATTATTGCGAAAAACCCGGGACCGCCGGAAGCGTTTCGCCAGTTAAATTGCTAAAATTTTTTAGCAACAAAGACCTACCATCGCCATGGATATTCAGCAGGAGTTGATGGATATCGGCCTCACGGACAAGGAGGCCGCCGCCTACCTGGTGCTGCTGCGCTTCGGTACCCGATCGACCAGCTATGTGGCGCAGAAGGCCAGGCTTAACCGAGGCACGGCGTACGTTGCCTTACACTCGCTACTGGCCAAGGGGCTCGTCGCGAAGGCCAGCAAGCGCAAGGTGCAACACTTCAGTGCGCTCGACCCGGAACACTTGCTCGATTTCCTCGGTCGCCGCGCGTCGGAAATCCGTCGTCACACGGAGAAGGCCCGTACCTTTATGGGGCAGCTGCGCATGCTTGGGGAACCGGCCGCCAGTAGACCGAAGATCGAATTTTTCGAAGGCGTGGAAGCGGCTCGCACAGCGCTCGAAGACACGCTGACAGCGAAGGAGAAAACGCTTCGCGCATTCCTGTCCATCGAGGACATCGGCGAGTTTCTCGGGTCCGAGTTCTTCGACGAATATACGACTAGACGAGCCAAGGCCGGATACGAGCTCCATGCCATACGGACGCTGGAAAAAGATAAGGAGGCGATGTCGAAGAGCCGCTATGCGAAACGCCTCGTCTCATCCCGCAAGGAAAAGCGCATCGTGCGTCACGTCAGCGAGGAACTCGCCTTCCCAATGACGATGTACATGTACGATGACAAGGTTACGGTCATCTCCTCGAAGGACGAGGAATTCGCCTTGATCATCCAAAGCCATGAGTTCACCGAGATGCAGAAGAAGCTGTTCTTGCTGATCTGGCAGTCCCTGGAACACGAAGTCTCTGCCCCTAGTCTTGGTCCAAGGGCACCGGCGAAGCCGGCGCAGACCTAGGGCGGTTTTCTTTTGGTTCATTTTCTTTGGGCGGCCAAAGAAAATGAACCCGTCGCACGGGGGTGGGTGAAGCGGAGATGTGACGAGGGTCCAGTGGTCGTCCCGCTGAACGGGCTCGTCACGGATGGCGAGCCCCGGACTTGCAAGCGAGAGCAGGGACAGCGGAGCGAAGCAAGCCCGTTCAAGAATAATGCGACACCTCTAAACAATGTGTAAGTAATCTGTAAGTAGTTCCCCTGAAGAGTAGTGGTCTACGATCGCGGAGCAGTATCGGTTCAATAATATCCACACTTCACCAATGTCAGGGGGTGTCACATGTTCACGTGTCTTAAGAAGACTTCATTTGTAGTGTCCCTTCTTAGCTTGCTTGCCCTCACGGGTATCCCGCCAAGCGCCTTGGCTGCACCGGGAGACGGCGTGCCGTTTCAGGCTTTGCAGGCCCAGATCGACGAGCTCAAGGAAGCGTTACGAGAGATTAGAGATAGAGACTTCGGCGACAAAGAGGTGACGGTTAACTGTGTTGATGTGTCAATCGCTGACGCGCTGATGCTAGCCGGTAGCGCCAAGCGCGTGATCATTACCGTCACGGGCCAATGCAACGAAACAGTCAATCTCACACGTGATGATGTAACACTTCTCGGGGGCTCGGGCACGATCACCGGCTCTATCACCCTTGACGGGGCGCATCGCATCGTGATCGACGGGTTGACGCTGCTAGGCGGCATTGCGGCTACACGGGGAGCGACCGTACTCATCCAAAATTCGATGATCGATGTTGGCAGCGACGTTGCCATTTTGGTCAACCATGGGAGTTTCGCTGAGATCGTCAACAATCCGCTGATTCGAAGCGACCTAAACTGCGCTGTTCAAGCGAGCGATGGCGGCGAGGTGAGGATGCAAGGCAACCCGATGGTTCAGTCAAACCAAATCAGTAACGTTATCTGTTCAACGCTCGGGCTGTTTCGCCGAGGTCTGGCCCGCTTGCGTGGCGGAAATACGTTCGTCAACGACGTAGGAGGCGATGTCTTCACTCTGAACGATGGGTCAGTTATGCGCCAAGACGGAGGTGTCGATTCCTTCCGGGGAAACGGCCTCATCACGCGCATGAGCAATGCCGAGATGCGCAGCGCGCAGTTCGCTGGGAACAGTCTGGAGGTAGGACATAATTCTTCCGTGCGATTTCGAAACTCAGCGGTAAGCGGCGAGCTGACCATCTACGCCAACTCCGATGGTGAATTTAGCACCAATACAACGTTAAACGGCAAGCTGTCGATCTTCGGCACGTCCAATGTTGTACTTCTCAACAATACAACGATGACCGGACCGATGGAGGTAGGTCAAGTCTCGACCCTGCTATTTCAAGACTCGGTGCTAAACGGCCAGCTGCAAATCTACGCCATGGCCAATGCTGAACTTAATCAAAATACAGTGATGAACGGATTTATTAGCGTTCTCCAGAACTCGAACGTTCTGGTGAGACCCGGCAACACCGTCAATGGAGACATCATCATTGGTAAGCGCTCACAGGCCTTCTTCGATTTCGACGGCATCGGCGGTACTGTCAATGGCAACATCATTTGCGATGTAGCGACGAGTCCGCGTAACCCTTTCCTCGGGTTGCAACTGGTGGATTCCGTCTTCCGTGCGCCTATTGTGACCACCCAGAACGACTTTGCGTTTGCATACCGAGGTGCGGTGGTCGGCCAACCGTTAGGCACGGTCAGTTTCTCAAACTGTAACTGATAGGCTGGACAAAAATGCATAGGCCCGCCCCGTGCGGGCCTTTTCTTTTCCAGTGTTGTCACCTATTCAACCGCTAGAGTGACTCATGAGATGAGCCTGCCTTGTTCTTAGCATCAGCATCTGACACCATTAATTGGATCATTTGATGGAACCTAACCGATAGTCAGAAACTATCGATGGAACAGACGCCGAAATGAACCTGCGGGACCTGAAATATCTGGCGGCCGTCGCTGACAAGCGTCACTTTGGTCGGGCCGCCGAGGCCTGCCACGTAAGTCAGCCCACACTCTCCGCGCAGATCAAGAAACTCGAGGAGCGGCTCGGCATAGCGATCTTCGAGCGCACGAACAAGTCCGTAAGCGTGACCGCTATCGGCGAAGAGATACTCCGGCATGCGCGCCGCGCGCTCGAGGAGGCCGAACAGATCGAAGCGCTCGCCAAAACGCGCGGGGACCCGATGGCCGGCCCGCTACGCCTCGGGGTGATCCCCACGCTGAGCCCTTACCTCATGCCCTTGCTATTGCAGCCCCTGAAAAAACGCTACCCGAAACTGCGCGTGGTGCTATCGGAAGAGATCACGGAACGGCTGCTGCAGCGGCTGCGCGAACACTCGATCGACGCCGCGCTGATCGCGACAGCGGTCTCGGATGCGGAGCTCGCCAGCATGGCGCTATTCGATGAGCCGTTCTGGCTCGTGCTACCGAGCAAGCACGCACTCTACAACCACGACGACATTTCGGCTGCCGAGCTGCGCGAGCTCGATCTGTTGCTTCTCGCCGAGGGGCATTGCTTGACGGATCAAGTGCTCGATGTCTGCCGCAAAGTCGGTAACGCGACCACGGGTGAAGGCGCGGACCTGCGAGCGGCCAGCCTCGAAACGTTGCTCCCGCTCGTGGGTGCCGGCATGGGCTGCACGCTCGTGCCGGCGCTGGCGCTACGCGGCGCTTGGACGACGGACCTCGGCGTCGTCGCCCGGCAGCTCAACATCCCCTCGGCACGCCGGCGCGTCGCGCTCGTCTATCGGCACTCGTTCCCGCGCACGCAGGCGTTGCGCGCGCTTGCCGACGTCATCGTCGAGCACCTACCCAACACCGTGAAACCGCTGTACCGCCGGCAGGCGCCAGGCGGGGGCGCCCGGCCCACCCGCGCGCGGCGGCGGCGCGCCGCCGGCTGACTGGCCGCCCCGAGTACGATTTATAATATCTATCGTTTCGTTAGAAACAATCCATTGGATTAATCCTTCCCAGATCCCTACCCTGTACCTGTCTCGCTAACGCTAGCCAGAGCGAAAGCGCTAAAGCGTAAGGCTTCGCGCAGACCTGTTTTCGATCCTCGCCGTTGCGAGGGCGGGCGAGAGTCCGTCAACAGCTGCGAAGGACGCAGCGAACTGAACACTATTGCAGCGATTATTGGAGGAAAATATGGACGCAAAGACTAAGACCGCCGGCAAGTGCCCGGTCATGCACACGACGGCTGAGGTAAGGTCGAACCGGGACTGGTGGCCGAACCAGTTGAACCTGAAGATTCTCCACCAGAACTCCTCCTTGTCCAATCCCATGGGCGAGGCGTTCAACTACGCGGAGCAGTTCAAGAAGCTGGATCTCAAGGCCGTGAAGAAGGACCTCTACGCGCTGATGACGGACTCGCAGGACTGGTGGCCGGCAGACTTTGGCCACTATGGGCCGCTATTCATTCGTATGGCGTGGCACAGTGCAGGCACGTACCGCATCGGCGACGGTCGCGGCGGTGCAGGCGGCGGCAATCAGCGCTTCGCACCGCTGAGCAGTTGGCCGGACAACGCGAACCTCGACAAGGCGCGCAGGCTGCTGTGGCCGATCAAGCAGAAATACGGGAACAAGATCTCCTGGGCCGACCTGATGATCCTCGCCGGCAACTGCGCGCTCGAGTCGATGGGCTTCAAGACATTCGGCTTCGCCGGCGGGCGCGTAGACATCTGGGAGCCGGAAGAAGGCATCTACTGGGGCAAGGAAGACACGTGGCTCGGAGACGAGCGCTACAGCGGCGACCGGGAGCTGGAGAATCCTCTCGCCGCCGTGCAGATGGGTCTGATTTACGTGAACCCGGAAGGGCCGAACGGCAATCCCGATCCGCTCGCCGCGGCCAAGGACATCCGCGAGACCTTCGCGCGTATGGCCATGAATGACGAGGAGACCGTCGCGCTCATCGCTGGCGGCCACACCTTTGGCAAGACCCACGGCGCCGGTGATCCGGCACTGGTGGGACCTGAGCCGGAAGCGGCCGGCATCGAGGAGCAAGGTCTCGGCTGGAAGAGCCGCTTTGGCACGGGCAAAGGCGCAGACACGATCACCGGCGGGCCGGAAGTCACCTGGACCACGACACCGACGAAGTGGAGCAACAACTTCTTCGAGAACCTGTTCGGCTACGAATGGGAGCTGACCAAGAGTCCGGCCGGTGCGTATCAGTGGAAGGCGAAGAATGGCGCAGGCGCCGGCACAATTCCGGATGCCTACGACGCGTCAAAGCGTCACGTGCCGACCATGCTGACGACGGACCTGTCTTTGCGCGTCGATCCTGTCTACGAAAAGATCTCGCGGCGCTTCTACGAGAATCCGGATGAGTTCGCAGACGCCTTCGCCCGGGCGTGGTACAAGCTCACGCACCGCGACATGGGTCCGCGCTCGCGCTATCTCGGTCCGGACGTTCCCGCGGAGGAACTGCTGTGGCAGGACCCCGTCCCCGCAGTCGATCACAAGCTGATCGATGCGAAGGACGTCGCTGCACTCAAGTCCAAGATCCTCACGTCGGGACTTTCCATCTCGCAACTGGTCTCGACCGCTTGGGCGTCGGCGGCGACCTTCCGCGGCTCCGACAAGCGCGGCGGGGCGAACGGGGCGCGCATCCGCCTCGCGCCGCAGAAGGATTGGCAGGTCAACCAGCCTGCCCAGCTGGCGAAGGTGCTGCAAACCCTCGAGGGGATCCAGAAGACTTTCAACGCCGCGCAGTCCGGCGGCAAGAAAGTTTCGCTTGCCGACCTGATCGTGATCGGCGGTTGCGCCGCCATCGAGCAAGCGGCGAAGGCCGCCGGGCACGAGGTACAAGTTCCCTTCGCGCCGGGGCGCACAGACGCGTCGCAGGAGCAGACCGACGTGGACGCCTTCGCCGTGCTCGAGCCGGTGGCAGATGGGTTCCGCAACTACCTCAAGACCGAATTCAGCGTATCGGCAGAGGAGCTGCTAGTCGACAAGGCGCAACTCTTGACGTTGACCGCGCCCGAGATGACGGTTCTCCTCGGCGGCATGCGCGTCCTGGGTGCTAACTACGGGCAGTCGCGGCACGGCGTCTTCACTAAGCGGCCGGAGACCCTCACCAATGACTTCTTCGTGAACCTGCTCGACATGAGCACGGAGTGGAAGGCAACCTCGGAAACCGAGCAGGTGTTCGAAGGGCGCGACCGCACGACCGGCAAAGCGAAGTGGACCGGCACCCGTGTGGACCTCGTCTTCGGCTCGAACTCCCAGCT
>QKII01000333.1 GCA_003249625.1 Propionivibrio sp.
CATCGTGGCCAAGGCGTACTCGCAGGGCGTCGATGAAGGGCGACGGTTCTCCGTGGCTGAATACAACCTGGTTGCACGATTTGCCGGTCTGCCCGTGGCGAACTATTGCTCGGGGGAGTAAGGAAGACTGCAACGGTTTTCTCGAAGATTGCCCGTACGGATTTGCAGAATCAGGCTGTGCTGTCAGCGTGCATGAGGTCGAGGAAACGGCGCATTACCGGGTTGATGTGCCGGTCATGGAAAACCAGACTGCCCCACGACGAGAGGGTGTGAGTCAGGGTGTAGGGCAGGATGCGCAGCAGATTGTGGCGGGCGAAGTGCTGGGCCATCGACCGCGGGATGATCGCAATCATCCGGCTGCGTGCGATCAGATCCGCCGCCGTGAGGAATGAAGATGTTTCCACCAGCCCGCGTGGCAGTGCCGCATGATGGCTGCGGAATTCCTGCTCGATGATTTCGCGCAGCGGACTCCCGCGCAGTTGAACGATCCACGGATAGTCGAGCAGTTCCGCAAACTCAAGTGAACGCCTGGCCGGTGGCTTCGCCAAGGGGTGCTCACACCCCGCAACAACCGAGAGCGCTTCCTCTCCGATCGGGGTAAACACGCAGTCGCGATTGGCTGCGCTGGCCGGATCGGGCATGCGCCCGATCACCACATCAAGTCGGCCGTCGCGTAACAGTTCGATCAGACGATCGCTGGTGTCGACATTCAGCTCGATCGACAGTAGCGGATAGTCCTCCTTGAGCCGGATCATGGACGCGCTCAGTGGTGTCGGCGCCGCGGCGGTTATGCTGCCGACGCGTAGCTTGCCGGAACTGCCGAGGCGTAGCTCGTCGAGTTCGCGGCTTAACACAGCCATGCTGTTACGCATCCCGCGGAAGGTGTTTAGCACCGCCTGTCCGGCAGGGTTGAGTGTCAATCCGCGCCCGACCCGATCAAACAGCGTTTCTCCCAGCGCGCCTTCGAGCTCATGCAGCATCTTGCTCGCCGCCGGTTGCGTCATCCCGAGGTGCTGGGCGGCAGCGTGCAGGGTGCGGAATTCATCGATGGCCAGCAGCAGGGCGATCTGGCGCATGCGCAGGCGATTTAGGAGCTGTTCGGTGCGAGAGGCTGGCATGTGTGTTTGATAACCATAGGTGATCGATATATTAGATACTTTCAGTATTCGGAAATCAATGACGTTGCTACGATCTGCCGCATACCTATAAGGGAACGGTCATCAGTGGAGGACTGAGCACGTCATGAGTTCAGCGTTGCTAGCCGATCTGGCACGGGCCAGGGACGAGTATCTGGCGACCGGCGACGAGCGCCTGTTGCCGATCGTCGACGCCCACCATCACTTCTGGGATATGCGCAACCCGCATCCCTGGCTGACCGAACTGCCTCGCATTCCGTTTCGCTACGGCGACTACGAAGCCATCTGCAAGGATTTCCTGCCAGCAGATTATGCCGCCGCCTGCGGTGATCATCGCGTACTGCGACACGTGGTGATGGAGGGGGAATGGACGCCGGATGATCCGGCCGGCGAAGCCTTCTGGATGGCCGATCTTGCGCAGCGCAGTGGCAAGCCACAGGCCATGGCGGCGCAGATCTGGCTCGATCGTTCGGATGCTGAGGACCTGATGCAGATCTATACCCGCCCGCCGTTGAACGGTTTCGTGCGCAGCGTGCGGCACAAGCCGAACTGCACGGCTCGCGAGAGCTATCGCGATGACTGGTCTGCTCCTGGCTCTATGCGCTGCCCCCGCTGGCGCGAGGGTTACGCCAGGCTCGCAACCTATGGCCTGATGTTCGAGTTGCAGGCACCGTGGTGGCATATGGGCGAAGCGGCTGAACTGGCCAGCGATTTTCCGGAAACGCGGATCATCGTCAATCACGCCGGACTGCCCGGAACCCGCGACAAGGAAACGTTGTGTGCCTGGCGCCAGGGGATGGCGCGGCTCGCGCCCTGTCCGAACGTGATGATGAAGATCTCAGGCATCGGCGTGCGTGGCGAACGCTGGACCGTGGCGCAGCAGGCGCCGGTGGTCGATGCGCTGCTCGAGGATTTCGGCGTCGAGCGCTGCCTGTTCGCCAGCAATCATCCGGTCGATGCGATCGTCGTAACGCTGAATGACCTCTGGAGCGGCTTCAAGACGCTGACCCGGACCCTGGTTCCCGAGCAACGCCTGGCGTTGTTCTGCGATAACGCAACCGCGCTGTACGGGTTGCGCTGATTCATGCTGTACGTTGTACCAACCACGCTAAAACTCATCAGGAGGATCGCATGAAAGCACTGAAGGCAATGACCCTGCGCAGTTCGCTGGCCATCGTGGCCGCCGCCCTCTGCCTTGGAACGACCGGCGCTATCGCCCAGGAAATCAAGGCCAAGTTCGGTACCTCGCTGCCGGACAGCCATCCGCAGACCCTCGGCGCGCGCAAGTTTGCCGAGATCGTCGATCAGAAGAGCAAGGGCCGGATCAAGATCACCGTCTATTCCGGGGCGCAACTGGGCAGCGACCAGCAGATGCAGGCGGCACTGCGCGGCGGCACGCAGGAATTCACGGCCCCGTCGACGGCGACGCTGGCCAACCTGGTCAAGGAATTCGGCGTTTTCGGTCTGCCCTTCTCGTTCGCGAGCGAGAAGCAGGCCTATGCGGTGTTCGACGGGCCGTTCGGCCAGAGCATTCTGGCCAAGTTGACCGACAAGGGCCTGGTCGGTCTCGCGTACTGGGAGAACGGTTTCCGCCACTTCACCAACAGCAAGCATCCGATCGTCAAGGCCGAGGATATGGCCGGGATCAAGGTGCGCACGATGCAGAACAATCTATACATCGATCTGTTCTCGGGGTTGGGCGCCAACGCCATCCCGATGCCGGTCAACGAACTGTTCACCGCGCTGGAGACGAAGGCAGTCGATGCCCAGGAAAACCCCTACACCGTTGTGCAGGCGCAGAAGTTCTACGACGTGCAGAAGTACCTGTCTACGACCGGGCACGCCTATGACGCACAGGTGCTGATCGCCTCCAAGAAATTCTGGGACAAGCTGAGCGACGCCGACAAGAAACTGATGAAGGATGCGGCGCACGAGGCCACGGAGTACCAGCGCCAGGCCAGCCGCGACCTCAACGCCAAGGCGCGCGCAGAACTGATCAAGGCCGGCATGGAGATCAACGACGTGTCCGACACCGAGCGGCAACGCATGCGCGAGAAGCTGCAACCGGTGATCGCCAAGCATCAGGCGGCCGTCGGTGAGGAAACGGCCAAGGCTTTCTTCGAAGCAATTGCCAAGGCGCCAAAGTAATTTTGGCCGAATTAGGGAGAGTGGGCGTCGGCGAGTCGGCGTCCGTTCATTCCGAACAAGCGTTCCGCAGAGGGCGCCATTTTCCACATAGAGAGGGTTCGACATGAAAATCAAGTTCGCAGGAACCGTTGCGGCTGTTCTGTTCGGTCTGTCAGTTGGTGCCGCCTGGGCGCAATCCGCGCCGGTCAAGCTCCGTTTCGGCCACGCCCACCCGGTGACTGACTCGCAACACATCGCCGCGCTCGAGTTTGCCAAGAACGTGAAGGCACGGACGAACGGGGGGGTCGATATCCAGATCTTCCCGAACAACCAGCTCGGCAACGACAACACCATGATCTCCGGCGTGCGCGGTGGAACGATCGACATCGAGATGTCGGGCAATCCGTATTTCACCGGGATCGTCTCGAAGCTGCTCGTCCTCGACCTGCCGTATCTGTTCGACAGCCCGGCGCATGTGGCCAAGGTGGTGGACGGTCCGCTCGGCCGCTCGCTGCTCGACGAACTGGAGCCCTTCCGGATGAAGGGGCTGGCGTTCTGGGAAGTCGGCTACCGCAGCCTGGCCAACAGCAAGCGGCCGGTGAACAAGGCCGAGGATATCAAGGGCCTGAAGCTGCGTACCACGCCGAATCCGCTGCACATCAAGGCTTTCCAGTTGCTCGGTGCCGCCGCACAGCCGATGCCGTTCTCGGAGGTGTTCTCGGCGCTGGAGACGAAAGCCATTGACGGACACGAAAATCCGCCAAGCGTGATGCTGTCGACCAAGATGCATGAGGTGCAAAAGTATCTCTCGCTGACCAAGCATGCCTATACCGCGCTGATCGTGGTGATGAACAAGGGCAAGTTCGACTCGTTGAAGTCCGAGTACCAGAAGGTGCTGCTCGAGGAAGCCGTCAAGGCGGGGGACTTCCAGCGTGATCTCAACGCCAAGAGCGAGGCGTCGGCACTGGCCGAACTGCGCAAGCACGGCATGGAAATCAACGAGACGCCGGACATCGAGAGCATCAAGTCGGTCGTGAAGGATGATGTGCGCAAGATGTTCGTCGAGAAAAACGGCGACGAGTTGCTCAAAGCTGTAGACGCCCTTCGTTGATCGATCCGTCAGGAGAACGCCATGACTGCATTGCCCAAGGCGATCGTCGACTCGCACCACCATCTGTGGGATCTGCAGCAGATCCGCTATCCCTGGCTGGCGGACGACTATGACGCCGCGAAGTTCATCCTCGGTGAATACTATCTGCTCTGCCGTAACTATTTGCCGCAAGATTTCCGCGAATCGTGGAGCGGCCTGCCGGTGGTTGCCAGCGTGCATATCGAGGCCGAATGCGATCGCAGTCAGGCCCTGGCGGAGACAAAGTGGGTGCATCAGCAGGCCGCAGCGAGCGGCCTGCCCAATGCCGTCGTTGCGCACGTCGACCTGCTTGCGCCGGATGCCGATGAGCGCCTGGCCGAGCATACGGCGTATCCTCTGACGCGCTCGATCCGCTTCAAGCCGGTGACCGCGCGCCGGCCGCAGGACAGTGTCGCCGGCCAGCCGGGCTCGCTGGATGACCCGCGCTGGCCGGCAGCGCTGGAATGCCTCGAAAGGCGTGGGCTGGCCTGGGACCTGCGCGTCCCGTTCTGGCATCTGGAGGAAGCTGCCGCGGTACTGCGCGACTTCCCCGGACTGCGGGTTGTGTTGCAGCACACCGGCCTGCCCTGGGATCGCAGCGAGGCGGGCCTCGCTGCCTGGCGGCGCGGCATGGAGGCGCTTGCCGCGCTGCCCAACGTGCATGTTCGCCTCTCTGAGCTCGGTTTGCGGGACCGGCCGTGGCGGCTGGAGGACAACATGCCGGTGGTGCGCGATGCCGTCGCCATCTTCGGCTGGCAGCGCGCCATGTTCGGCAGCAACTTCCCGGTCGCCGGGTTGCGCATCAGCTATCCGGCGCTGGTGCGCGCGATGGCCGAAGCGTTGGCGCATCTCGATGAGGGCGCGCGGCAGGCGATCTGGTGTGACAATGCCCTCGCTTTTTACCGGATGGAGCCGATGTAATGACAATGAAGCTGTTGGGGAAACTGATTAAAGTCGTTGAAAACGTCCTGATCGTGATGTTCGCGATCATGGCCGTGCTGGTCTTCGGCAACGTGGTGCTGCGTTACGGATTCAATTCCGGCATCGTCTTCTCGGAAGAAGTCTCGCGCTTCCTGTTCATGTGGCTGACCCTGATCGGCGCGCTGATCGTTCTGCGCGAGCACGGCCATCTCGGCGTGACCAGCTTCGTCGAGAAGCTCGGCGAGCGCGGGCAGCGCGTCTGCCGATTCCTCTCCGACAGCCTGACCTTCACCTGCTGCGTGTTGCTGGTGGATGGTACCTGGAAGCAGGTGGTCATCGGCATGGACGACCTCGCGCCGGTGACCGGCATCCCGATGGGCTATATCCAGTCGTCACTGCTTTTCTCGGGCATCGGCATGGTCCTGGTGCTTGGACACTCGCTTTGGCGCCAAGTGACTGGGCGCATGCCCCGCGAAGAGCTTTTCCCGCACGCCCATTCATTGCCTGAAGAACAGAACAACGGCGCAAAGAAGGAGAGCCGCGCATGACCATCCTGACTTTCGTCGGTGTGCTATTGATAGTGATTGCACTAGGAACACCGATCGCCTTTTCGCTGCTCATCTGCGGTGTCGCGCTGATGATCCAGATGGATAACTTCGACACCCAGATCATTGCGCAGAACCTGATGGAGGGCGCCAACAACTTCCCGTTGATGGCCGTGCCCTTCTTCATGCTCGCCGGCGAACTGATGAACGCGGGCGGCATGTCGCAACGTATCGTCGGTATCGCCCAGGCGCTGGTCGGGCAGGTGCGTGGCGGCCTCGGCTACGTCGCCATCCTCGCGGCGACGATCGTCGCCAGCATCTCCGGTTCGGCAGTGGCCGACTCGGCGGCGGTGGCTGCGCTGCTAATTCCGATGATGCGCGAATCCGGCTACAACGTGCCGCGCTCGGCTGGCCTGATTGCCTCGGCCGGGATCATTGCACCGATCATTCCGCCGTCGATTCCCTTCGTTGTCTTCGGCGTTACGACCCAGCTGTCGATTACCAAGCTGTTCCTCGCCGGTATCGTCCCCGGGTTGCTCTGGGCCATGACCCTGTCGGTGACCTGGTGGTTCGTTGCCAAGAAGGATCCGACCGGTTCGCAGCAAAAGTTCGACGCAAGAAATGCGCTCAAGGCTTTGCGTGAGGGAATCTGGGCGCTGATCCTGCCAGTGGTGATCATTGGCGGCATGAAGATCGGCGTGTTCACCGCCACCGAAGCGGCGGTTGTCGCGGTGTTCTACGCGCTGGTCGTCGGCCTGTTCATTTACGGTGAATTGCGTTTCCGGGAACTGCCGGCGATCCTTCTCTCGGCGTTGAAAACCTCCAGCACGATCATGTTCCTTGTCGCTTGCGCGATGGTTTCGGCCTGGCTGATTACCATCGCCGACATTCCGACCCAGACTGTCGCCCTGCTGCAGCCGTTCATGGATAGCCCGACGCTTCTGCTTTTGATGATCATGGTGCTGGTGCTGGTCATCGGCACCTCGCTCGACCTGATGCCGTCGATTCTGATCCTCGGCCCGATCCTCGTGCCGGTGGTCAAGCAGGCCGGCATCGATCCGGTCTACTTCGGGGTGCTGTTCGTCATGAACGTCTCGCTCGGCTTGCTGACGCCGCCGGTCGGTGGCGGCGTATCCAAGGCCGGGATGGCCAACGTGATCCGAGGCGTCTGGCCATTCTTCTTTGCCGAGGCGGGCCTGCTGTTCCTGCTGGTCCTGTTTCCGCAGCTGGTACTGGTGCCGATGAAGTGGTTCTTGTGAGTTAAGCGTGGTTGCCTCGCGGCGGCCTTGGCCGGCGACTGAAAGCCTCCTGCAGCCGCCGGCCGATTTTTTCCCGCAATTGCTGCGGCAATGAGAAAACTGTTTTGATTACATTCAGTCACAAAAGACGGTACGAAGGCGCACAGACAGCGCGACAGCTAAAACGTACACTTCAAACCGTTGCTTCAGCGTCCCCCGCTGACAATGTTTGACCCTCCCTGACCCATCGCAACGATGGGACTTTCAATCCCGTGCCACACCGGCGCGGGATTTTTTTTGCCACGTACTGGATGCCCTCTCGCTTACCTCAAGAGTTTCCGATAAGGAATCAGTGTCGGATCCAAGCTTCCGCTAGAATGTTTTTGCGAACAACAAGAGGAGCTGCCTTATGGCCTTCCAGGAAACCGTTCGGGAGAATCGCCGGGCGGCACGCAACGTTGTCCTGCTCACTGCACTGTTTTTGTCCAGTCTATGGGGATTCTTTGCCTATTGGGCAGTGTATAACAGGCAGGAAGCGATATCGGCTACTGAGGCTGGCTTGCTCCAGATGAATCATGCTGTCGAGCAATATGTGCAGCACATGGTCAACATGGCCGGGGTCTTCCAGTCCACCGCGGAGCGCTGGCTGGAGGAGAATCCGTCCACCGATCCTTGCGCCGATTCCGGATTCCACGCGTTGATCGCTGATTTCCGACAGCGTACCAACAGCCTTATCGACGTCCGCCTGATCACATCGGACGGTGGTCTGTTTTATTTTCCCTGCCGGTCCGACCAGCCGCTCGACAACGTGGCCGACCGCGAATACTTCGCTGCGGTCAGCGATTCGCCGCCCGGACGTCGATATATTGGCGCGCCGGTAATCAGCCGTGTTTCCGGGCAGTGGCGGCTGCCGATTACGGTACGTATGCGTCGTCCCCATTCCGGTCTGGAAGTGATAAACACCTCAATTAATCTGAGCGTCGTGGGAGAGGCATTCGAGGCTGAACGACCCAAGCCGGACGGTTCCATTTCCTTCTGGCGGGAGGATGGCACCCTGCTAGCCAGAGCTCCGCATCTGGAGGATCTTGTTGGCAAGGCCGTGGTAGCCGCCCAGTCTTCTTGGCAAGAGATTCTGGCGAAGAAATCCGGCGTAATGCGGATCAGTGGTTCGCCGGTTGACGGTTCTGACCGTTTTATCGCCTTCAAACGTTTCGATCGCTACCCTCTCATTGTGACGGTGACGTCGACCGTCGATAGCACGCTGGCGACATGGTATTGGCAAGTCCTTCTAGGCGCATTGGCATTGCTTGTGGTCACCCTTTGGGGGGGCGTGGTTGCTCTGAAACTCGTGGGAGCATTGCGAAAAATCGAGGCAAATACGCAAGAGCTCCAATTGCTGGCTACGCAGGATGCGGCCACAGGGCTGTTCAATCGCCGCTACCTTATGGAGACCGGCCTGCATGAACTTGCGCGCATGCGTCGCTACGGTAGTCCATTGGCCCTGATGATGCTCGATGTCGACCATTTCAAGCGGGTCAACGATACCTGGGGTCACCCCGTTGGCGATCGGGTACTGCAGGGAGTGGCTCAAATTGTGAAGGCTATGGTGCGTGATCAGGATACGGTTGGGCGACTGGGCGGCGAGGAATTCGCCGTCGTTCTTCCGGAAACTGACCGGGTCGGAGCATTATCCATCGCCGAGCGGATGCGTGCTGCAGTAGAAGCCACTCCGTTGGCCATGACTGACGATGGAACTCTGGTCTGGGTGACCGTCAGCATCGGCGTGACCGGGGTGCTTTCGGAAAAGGATTCATTCGAAGAGGCGCTGATGCGGGCCGACAAGGCACTCTATCAAGCCAAGGACAACGGACGTAACCGAGTGATCGATGGTTAAATATGATCGTCTTCCCCGGCAAGGACTGATTCTCCTCGCCGCCCTTTCCTTGTTCTGGGGGGCCAACTGGCCCGTCATGAAGATGGTGCTCAGCGAGGTGCCGCCGCTCTATTTTCGCTCCATCTGCCTGCTGCTGGGTGGTGTCGGGATGCTGACGCTGGCACGCCTGAGCGGCGTGCCGATCAAGGTGCCGTCCGGTGAGTGGCATCGAGTACTGTTGCTGGCGGGGTTTAATATCTCGGGCTGGAACGCGTTGGTGATCCTGGGCGTTTCCCTGTTGCCTTCCGGCCGTGCCGCGCTGCTGGGCTACACCATGCCGCTTTGGTCGGTGCTCCTGTCGGTGGTGTTTCTTGGTGATCGATTGAGAGGGCGCACCGTACTCGGTTTGCTGCTCGGTGTTGCCGGGATTGTGGTACTGATGGGTGGTAGCGTCGAAGGGATGTTGCGTGCGCCGGCCGGCGTGGCCTGCATGATCCTCGGCGCGTGGAGTTGGGCCACTGGCGTGGTGCTGTTCAAACGCTTGCCGGTGGCTATGCCGACGTCGGCGTTGACCGGATGGATGATGCTGGTCGGTAGCCTACCTCTGTTGGCTGTGGCCATTCCGCTGGAGACGTCACGGCTCGTCGTGCCTGGCGTCGGTCCGGTGCTAGGCATGCTCTACAACATTTTCGTCGCTTTCATGTTCTGCTATTGGGCGTGGAACCGCATCGTGCAGATGGTGCCTGTTGCTGTCTCGTCGGTTTCCTCGCTGTCGACGCCGCTGATCGGAGTGCTTGGTGGCGTCATCTTCCTCGGTGAGCCTCTCGGCTGGCAGGAAGCTTCCGCTTCGTTGCTGATCCTCGGGGCTGTTGGCTCGGTCTCGCTACGGCGCTGAACGGGTAACGAAACTGTCACGCAGGCTGGTTACGATCGCTTCGCGTGACGAGATCGGGGTGGCGAAATCCGCCTCGAATTGTCGTTTTCCCCTGCCTATACTGTCCCTCATGCAACTGCCTTTCCTCGTGGAGCGCGCATGCTGTCTCGGTGGGTCACCGTTGCCTATCTTGCCTATCTGGCGTTGCCGATAGCGCTGCTGTTTACCGGCTCGTTCGGTGACCTGTGGCTGAATACGTTGCTGCCGACGGGCTTCACCTTCCGCTGGTATCAGGAGGTAGGTGCCGATCCGAGTTTCCGGCGGGCATTCTCGGCCAGCCTCTCCGTGGCGCTGGTGACATCGGCCGCCTGCCTGGCGATCGGTCTGCCGCTGGCCTATGCCGTATATCGCACCACGAATCCGAAAATCCGCGCAGCGGCCCGCGTGCTCTACCAGTTGCCTGTTGCCTTGCCGCCGCTGGTCCTCGCCTTCGGCTTCATCCTCGTTTTCTCCTCGGATACGCTGCCCTGGCTTGGTAGCCTCTGGTTGCTGATTGCCGGGCACATCGTCCTGTGCCTGCCGTATTTCCTGCAGACCGTGGTCGCCGACATGCAGCGACTGGGCTTGCGCGCGCTGGAAGATGCCGCTGAATCGCTCGGCAGTTCCGCGACGCAGCGCTTCCTGCACATCGTCGTGCCGGCGCTGCGCCACTCGATGCTCTCCGGGCTGATCGTTGTCACCGCTTTGTCGATCGGCGAGTTCCAGTTCTCGAACCTGGTGTCGGGCTTCCTCAATCGTACCTATCCTGTGGTGCTGCTGCAGGCGTTCTATGGGGCGACCGGCTTTGCCTGTGCCGCGACGGTGATCCTGCTGCTGCTGGCGCTGGTCGCCTCGTTCAGTGCGGCCTTTTCAGCGCGTGGCGCCGCACGTACGTCGATGGCGGGGAGCAAAGCATGAACGATACGCCGTCAGTGCGCATCGCCGACACGTCGTTCAGCTATCCGGGCGGCAAGGCAGGGATCTTCGATCTCTCGCTGGACATCGCGCCGGGGGAACTGGTTGTGTGCATCGGCCCGAGCGGTTGCGGCAAGACGACGCTGCTCAAGCTGATTGCCGGATTCCTGCCCTGTGCCTCCGGTCGCGTCCTGCTCGATGGCGAGGATGTTACCGGTGTCGCCGTGCGCGAACGGCAGTGCGGCATCGTCTTCCAGTCGTATGCGCTGTTCCCGAATATGCGGGTTTGGGAAAACGTCGCCTACCCGTTGCGCGTGCGTGACGTTCCCCTCGCCGAGCGGCGTCGGCGCGCCGAGGCGATGCTCGACATGGTCGGCCTTTCCGGATACGGCGAGCGCCTGCCCGCGGCGCTGTCAGGCGGGCAGCAACAGCGCGTGGCACTGGCAAGGGCACTGGTGTTCGGCCCGCGCGTTCTGCTCCTTGACGAGCCGCTCTCGGCGCTCGACGCGGCGACGCGGTTGTCGATGCGTGACGAGATCCGGCGCATCCAGAAGCAGCAGAACATCGCCTCCTTGCTGATCACCCATGACCAGGACGAGGCATTGTCGCTCGCGGACCGCATCGCCATCCTGCGCGATGGGCGGTTGATCCAGGTCGCGCCACCCCGGGAGATGTACGACAAACCGGTCGACGGCTTTGTCGCAAGCTTTATCGGCCGGGCCAATCTGCTCGACGGCACCGTGGTTTCGCCGGATACCGTTGACACGCCGATTGGTCGAATTGTCACGATCAGGCACTCGGTCGCCGATGGCACGGCCGTGCGATTGCTGGTGCGTCCGGAAAAGATCGTGCCGGTGCATGTCGATCCGGCGGCAGGATCGCCGGACGAAAATCATTTTGCGGCCAAGGTGATTCATGACCGCTTTTTCGGCGCCAGTCGCGAGATCGAACTCGCGGTCGGACAAGGCGTCCTGAAAATCGACACTGCCACGCGCGAGGATATTTCCCTTGTGCATATCCCGCGCGACGCGGTGCAGTTCCTCCCTGTGACCTGAACGGAAAGAAAGGAGTCAACGATGCAAGCCAGACAATGGATTCTCGCGGCTGCGGCCGCCCTGTTTGCTTCCGGTGTGGTGGCGCAGACGGTGCTCGACTCGCCGGAGCTTTATCCGGGAGAGAAGAAACTCTATGAGGCGGCGAAGAAGGAGGGCATGGCCGTCAGCTTCGATACCGGCCCGACCTGGGCCAACTGGGCAGCGCAGTTCTCTGCCTTCAAGAAACGCTATCCGGGCGTCGAGCTCGTTTACAACGACCTTGGCTCGGCGGCTACTGTCGTGGCCCTGGACAAGGCGCGTAACCGTCCACAGGCCGATACTGCCTACTACTTCGCCGCTTCGGCCATCGATGCGGTGAAAAAGGGCGTCGTCGCGCCATTCAAACCGGTCAATTTCGGCAAACTGCCGGAGGTTTTCCGCGATCCGGAGGGACGCTGGTTCACCATCCACTCGCTGACCGTGGCCTTCATCGTCAACACCAAACTGGTGAAGGACGTGCCGCAGTCGTGGGCCGATCTGCTCAAGCCGGACTACAAGAACTCGATCGTCTATCTCGACCCGCGCTCGACCGGCGTCGGGCAGGTGTTGTCGTTCGCTGCCAACTTCGGTGCCGGCGGCGACATGAGCAACGTCCAGCCCGGACTCGACTACCTCGGCAAGCTGCACCAGGCTGGCAACGTGCTGCGGGTGCTGGGAACGACGCCTTACGCCCAGTTCATCAAGGGCGAAATCCCCATCTGGATTTCCTACGAAAACGACGGTCTCAAGGCCAAGTACGTCGATGGCCTGGGTGACTCGGTTGCCGTGGTCATTCCGAAGGAAGCATCGGCAGCGGCCCCCTACGGCATCAGCCTCGTGAAGAAGGGACCGAACCCCAACGCCGGCAAGCTCTGGCTCAACTTCATCATGACCGACCTCGGCCAGGGTATTTTCGCCCAGGGCTTCGTGCGTCCGTCGGTGCCGGGCGTCAAGCTACCGGACTCCGTGGCTGACAAGCTCCCTGACGCGCCGCAGGTACGGCCGCTCGACGTGCGCGCGGCAGCGGCGAAGAAGGCCGAGATAGACAAGGGCTGGGCGGCCGCCACCGGTTCGAAGTAGCGTCCCGCTCAATGCACGTGCGCCTGCGTCTCCTGTTGACTGCCCCGGCGGCATTGTTCCTGGCCGTGTTCTTCGTGCTGCCAGTCGCCGGGGTGGGGATCGACGCGTTGCGCGAGGGCACCGGTGCCTTCGCACGGGTATTCGCCCTGCCCGCGTTCTGGGCCTCGCTGGTGGGCAGCCTGTCGCTGACACTGGTGGCGGCGAGCGTTTCCACAGTCGTCGGCTTTGCCGTCGCTTACCACTTGTCGCGGTTGCCCGAGAAGCGGCGCACGCTGTATTCATTGTTCATCGCCTTGCCGCTGACCTTCTCCGGTCTGATCGTCGCCTATGGCTTCATCCTCGGTTACGGTCGCGCCGGCTTCGTGACGCAGTTGCTCGGCTACGCCGGTTTCGACCCAGGCGTGATCGGCAAGGCGCTGTTCACCGCCTGGGGGCTGGCCTTCGCCGCCTCGTACTACCTGATTCCGCGCGTGGTAATGGGCATCCTGCCGGTGCTGGTCAACTTCGACCGCGCGCAGCTGCAGGTGGCCGAATCGCTCGGTGCCACGCCCGGCCAGGCACTCCGGCAGGTGCTGCTGCCGCAGATCGCGGCGCCGCTTGCCGCGGCGTTCTGTCTCGTCGCTGCGGTCGTATTCGGCGCCTACGGAACGGCCCTGGCGCTGGTCGGCACACAGCTCAACATCTTGCCCCTGCAGCTATACAGCCTGATTTCCGAGTCAGGAACGGATTTTCCCGCCGCGGCGGCACTGGCCCTGATGATCACCGCCGTGTGCGCCTCGATCATGACCGTTGGAGAATGGTTTGGAACCCGCCATGAACGCCACCTATAAACTTAACCGTGACCTCGGACTGCTTTTCGACGAGCTCGGCCGTAGTCTGGATCCACGCCAGCGGCTGTGGAGCGCCGCCACGTCGCCACTTGTCGGCGAACCTGTCGACGGCCGTAGCGCGGCGACGTGGTTGCAGCGGGAGAGCGGCTTCGCGGTGCGCGTTCCGGTCGGCGTGATCGGTCCGCGCGAGGCGACCGCAGAACAACTGCTGGCCGCCGAATCGGTCGGCCGCGGACTGGCGGAGATGGGCCTGCCGATCATTTGC
>QKII01000382.1 GCA_003249625.1 Propionivibrio sp.
TGCATAAACGGCCGCCATCGGCCCAGCACGGTTCCGCGCCCAGTCGGAAACATGAATCCGCTTCTGCTTGACCAGAATCTCCATGTAGCGCGCATTCTTGATCGTGTTCGGCGACAACCCGGTCACCTCCGCCGTCTGCCGGTAAGTCATTGGACCTACTTTCTCCAGCGCAGCCACGATACGGTTCATCCCTTCGGAATCGCGATCCTCATCCTTGAATACCGGCCGCGGCAGATCCGGACGATCACCCAGGCTGAACAACGGCGTCACGAACCCCTTCGGCGTCTTGCGCCATCCGCTGACATGTATCAGCCGTTTGGCCCTTAGCGCCTTCAGGTAGCCGCCACACGCCAGCGTGGTCAGACCAACGAAAGCCTCGCGCGACAGATCGCTCGCCGACATGCCGGCCTTTTCAGCCAGCAGGGAGAGAATCCGCTGCATCGCGGGACTGGTAGTTTCGTGCGGAACGATCATGCGCGCATTTTCCGGGGTTCATCCATCCGCCACAAGCCCATTCTGGAGCGGCGCTCCCGACTAATTGGACGTGGTGTCTACGGTCAAGCCGGACAGAACTTGAGCCGCCCGCCCTCAGCGCCGACTGACGGCTTCCCTTCGCTGCTCCTTGCGCAGAAGGCCCGAAAGCTCGTAGAACTCCTCGGCGAGCAGCGCCAGCAGGTCATCGAGTGTCACGATACCGACCAGGGCGCCATCCGCGGCGACCACAGGCATGCGCCGAACCCCTTTGCCCCGCATGAATTCAATGGTCTCGAAGACGCCGGTCGCCTCATCAAGCGTTGCCAGCCCCGGCAGCATGATGTCTCCGATAGTCAACGTTTCAGGATCAAGCCCCAAAGCAACGATCTCGACCACCACGTCCCGGTCGGTCACGATGCCGATCGGGACGCGTTTTCCTTCGCGCTCCTCGACGACAACCACGTTGCCCACATGGTGCTCGCGCATCAGCCGGGCAGCGTCCTGCACTGTTTCCTCGGCCAGCGCTATAACGACGTCGCGACAACAGATTTCACCGATTGCCATGATGCCCCCCTTTCGACCATTGGTTTCCGGGAACGCCGATACGCCGTCAGCAACGAAGGCGTATCGGCGCAATTCCATTCTAGACGGGCAATCGGCGAGCTTCCACGTAATCGAGAAACAAGAGCATTCAGCGAACCACGCGGTAGCAGGGGTTGTATTCCTTGCCCGGCAGCTTCATGCGCTGCTGCGCGACAAACGAAGCCAGCAATTCGTCCAGCGGCTGCATGATCGCCGCGTCGCCATGAATCTCGAACGGTCCATGCTGCTCGATCTCCCGGATACCGTCTGCCTTGACGTTACCCGCGACGATGCCCGAAAAGGCCCGTCGCAAGCCTGCGGCGAGGCAGTGACCCGGCTGGTCCCGATGCAGATCGAGTCTGCGCATCGCCTCGTGCGTCGGCCGGAACGGTTGCTGGAAGTGGCCATCGACGTGCAACAGCCAATTGAAATTGTAGGCGTCGTGCCGCCCCTTGCGAAAGTCGCGCACCGTCTGCAAGCCGGACTTCATTTCGCGGGCCACGCCCGCAGCGTCGTCGATGACGATTTTGTACAAGCGCTGCGCTTCGCTGCCGAGCGTTTCGCCAATGAAGCGATCGATTCGCCCGAAGTAGCCGGCCGCGCTGCGCGGACCCGAGAACACCACTGGCAGCGGCAGTCCGGCGTTGTCCGGGTGCAGCAGGATGCCCAGCAGGTAGAGGATTTCCTCCGCCGTGCCGACACCGCCGGGGAAGACGACAATGCCGTGGCCGACGCGGACGAAGGCCTCCAGCCGCTTTTCGATATCCGGGAAGATGACCAGCGCGTTCACGATGGGGTT
>QKII01000389.1 GCA_003249625.1 Propionivibrio sp.
ATCGATGCGGTTTCAGTCGGCCTGGACCAGCAGCCCCTTGAGATATTCACCTTCCGGAAAATGCAGCGCGACCGGGTGATCGGGTCCGGCGGAGAGCCGGCGCAGGATGCGCGCATCACGCCGGGCATCGACCGCCGCGCCGGCGACGATCTTCTGGAACAGTTCGAGGCCGATGCCACCCGAGCAGGAATAGGTCAGCAGATAGCCGCCCGGATTGAGCAAACGGAACCCGAGCAGATTGATGTCCTTGTAGGCACGCGCAGCCCGGTCGGCATGCGCGGCCGACGGCGCGAACTTCGGCGGATCGAGGACGATCAGGTCAAAACGGCGCTCTTCCTTGCGGAACACGCGCAGCGCTTCGAAAACATCGGCCTCCAGCCATTCGGCGCATGACGCGTCAAGCTGCGGATTCATCGCCAGATTGGCCCGTGCGCCGGCCAGCGCCGGCCCGGACGAGTCGATCGACAGCACGTGCGCTGCGCCGCCGGCCAACGCCTGCAGCGAGAAACCACCGGTGTAGCAGAAACAGTTGAGCACGCGCTTGCCCGCCGCCAGATCGCGTGTCAGCAGGCGATTGTCGCGCTGATCGAGGTAAAAGCCGGTCTTGTGCCCGCCGACGACATCGACGCCGAGGCGCACACCGTTCTCGTCAATCGACAGACTGGCTTCCGGCGCTTCGCCGTAAACCCAGCCCGTGACAGGTTCCAGCCCTTCGAGTCCACGCACGTCGGAATCGGAACGCTCGTAGATACGCGCGACACCAGTCGCCTTGACCAGCGCGCCGACAATGGCGTTGCGCCACTTGTCCGGGCCGGCGGCAGTCAATTGCAGGCAGATCGTGTCGCCGTAACGGTCGGCTATCACTCCTGGCAACCCGTCGGATTCACCATGAATCAGGCGCATTCCGTCCTGCCCCGCCAATTGCGGCATCGCGTGGCGACGCGTCACGGCATCGGCGACTCGCCGCTTGAAGAAGGCGTCGTCGATGATCGCCTCCGGGTCAAAGCTCCATACGCGCGCACGGATCTGCGACTTCGGGCTCCATGCTGCCCGAGCGAGCCGGCGACCATCGGCGTCGATCACGTCCACAGTGTCACCCGGTCGCGCGCGACCGTTCAGGCGGGCGACCGAGCCTTCGAAAATCCAGGGATGACGACGAAAGAGCGAGCGCTCCTTGCCGGGTTTGAGTATGAGTTCAGGCATGGGCGGCATTCTACGCCGACGTTGCGCCGACGTTACGCCAATACGACGCTCAGTGTTTGAGCAGAAATTCCCGGAACGCTGCGGCGGCCATCGGGCGACCGCAATGGTAGCCCTGTACCTCATCGCACTCGATCAGGCCAAGAAGATCGAGCACGTTCTGACTTTCAACGCCTTCGGCGATCGTTTTCAGCCCGAGGCTGCGCGCCATCTGGATAATCGCGCGCACGATCGCGGCATCTTCCGAATTCGGGACCAACTCGCGCACGAAGGTCTGGTCGATCTTCAGTTTGTCAACTTCGAAGCGCTTCAGATAGGCAAGACTGGAATAACCCGTGCCGAAATCGTCGATCGACAACTTGACGCCCATCTGCTTGAGCCGTTTCACCGCCGAGAGGACATTCTCGCTATCACGGATCAGGATCGACTCTGTCAGTTCCAGTTCCAGCAGATGCGGCTCCAGGCCGGTCTCCTCAAGCGCACTGGCAACCGATTGTTCGATGTCGCCCCGCTTGAACTGGATCGCCGAGAGATTGACTGCCACGATCAAGTCCCCTTTCCCGGCCTCGCGCCAGCGCATCGCTTCACGGCACGCCTCGCGCAGTACCCAGTCACCGATCTGCACGATCAGCCCCGTTTCTTCGGCGACAGGGATGAAACGGCCTGGCGAAACCAGGCCGAGATCCGGATGTATCCAGCGAATGAGCGCTTCTGCGCCAATCAGTCGTCCGGTGGCGATCTTGATCTGCGGCTGATAGTGAAGGACGAACTGCCCCGCTTCCAGCGCCCGCCACAAGCCGGCATGAATGGTGATCTGCTCGACCGCGTCCTCGTTCATATCCTCGTTGAAGAAGCGATACGTGTTGCGGCCCGCCTCCTTGGCACGGAACATCGCCATGTCAGCCTTCTTCAGCAGCGTTTCGAAATCGGCGCCGTCCTCCGGGTAAATGGCTACGCCGACGGATACCGAGGTCGTCAATTCCTGACCGTCGATCTGGAAGGGCCGATGCAGATCATCCATCAGTTCGCCGAGGAAAGTCACGATCGCATCGGGCTCGGCAAGATTGGAAAGCAGCAGATGAAACTCGTCGCCACCCTGCCGGCTCAGGGTATCTGTACTGCGCACATGCGTCGACAGGCGTCCGGCAACCTCAATGAGCAGGCGGTCGCCGGCGTTGTGACCCAGGAAATCGTTGATCGTCTTGAACCGGTCGAGGTCGATAATCATCAGCGCCAGCTTCGTGCCGTTACTGCGAGCGAAGGCCATGGCCTGCTGCAGACGGTCCTTCAAGAGCGCCTGGTTCGGCAACCCCGTCAGCGCATCGTGGTACGACAGGTACTCGGCCCGTGCCTCAGCCTGTTTGCGTTCGGTAATGTCGGAAATGATCCAGATACTACCCAGCTCAGGTCGTGTTTGATCAACAAGGCGCCCCGACAGTTCACCCCAGAAGGTACTGCCATCCATGCGTGTAAGAATTTCGGCAAAGGAATAGCTTTTCCCGGCAAGGAGTTCGGGATAGGCCGCACCACTATTTGAATAGGTTTCGTCGCTTGGATACATGATCCGGGTTGACTGCCCGATCAACGCGCCCGGCAGGGCGCCAAGTATTTCCTCGGCACGCCTGTTGCACGACACGATAACGCGATCGCGAATCATGGCAATGCCGACCAGCGCATTGTCGAGAAGGGCCTCTTTCTCGGAAAGGAGCGATTTCACCATTTCGTGCGCCCGCTTCCGTTCAGTGACGTCGCGCCCGACGATAACGCCGTAGCTTCGCCCCTCAAGCCTTGCCAGACGATAGGACAGGTCCAGCCACACCGACCGCCCGTCACGGCGGAATTCGGTCACGTCTGAATGTGAAGGCACCTCATTGGAATCGCGCTCCTGGCAAGACTCAATGCGTAAAGCCTCGACAATTTCAGCGGCATCCCCCAGACCCAGCGAAACAAACGGTTCGCCGATCAGCGTCGCAGAGGCGCGCCCGAGCAATTGCCCCAGCGCGGCGTTGGCGTCGCTGACCGTCCCCTCCGGCAACGAGATCAGGACGACACAGTCGCTCGTCCAGTCGAGCAAGGTACGAAAACGCTCCAACCGGTCGAGATTCTCGCGCAACTGTGGATAGTAGCTCTTGCGAAACGAACGCTCGCCGAGGCCGACGATCCGGCTCTTCTGCTCTTCCCAGTCGTTCGGCTCAGAGGGCTTCGCCATAAATCGCCTTGACGTCGCCGACAACAACGCGGCGCGGATTGGTTACGAGGCATGCATCGTTGATCGCATGCCGGGTCAATTGCGGAATATCCGTCTCGCTAACTCCGCGCGCCGCCAGCGCATCGACAATCCCGACCCGTCGGCGCAACGATGACAGCGCTTCCGTAATTCTCCGCGAAAGTTCCTGTTCGGCCATCCCGCGGGTATCGATCCCGATTACTTCCGCCACCCGGCGGAAACGCTCGACCGCCGAGGTCATGTTGAAGCGCGCGACATGTTCAAGCAGCAGCGCATTGCATTCGCCATGAGCCAGACCGAGATAGCCGCCGAGCGAGTGCGCCAGTGCGTGCACTGCGCCGAGACTGGCATTCGAGAACGCCAGTCCCGCCTGCAAGCTGGCCAGCATCATGTTTTCCCGCGCCGCCACCTGGCCGGGATTCGAGACAGCCTGCTCAACGTTGTTCCATACCAGCCGGATCGCTTCGAGCGCATGAACATCCGCCACCGGCGAACTGGCGGTGGAGACGTACGCTTCGATGGCGTGGGTCAACGCGTCCAGACCGGTACATGCCGTCAGATACGGCGCCATCGTCGTCGTCGTTTCCGGATCGATCAACGCCACGTCCGGGACAACGGTCTTGCTGATGATCGCCATCTTGTAGCGCTCATCCGAATTCACGATGATGCAGAACTGCGATACGTCGGCTGCGGTACCCGCGGTGGTCGGAATACAGATCAGCGGCGGTCCAGGCAACTCGATCTGGTCGACTCCCTCGAACTGGCGCACATCGATCTCGTTCGTGTGCACGACGCCGATCGCCTTGGCGCAATCGATAACGCTGCCGCCACCGAGCGCCACGATGACGTCGCAACGCTCCCGCGCGTAAAGCTCGGCACCGGCCATGACCTCGTAATCCTTCGGGTTGGGCGTCAAGTCCTTGAACACCACCGACTCAATGCCAAACTCGGAAAGATCGGCCTGCACATCCTTCAACCAGCCCGCAGCGATCACCCCCGCATCGGTGACGATCATCACGCGCCGCGCCATCATGTTCTTGGCGTAGAAGCCGACACGCCGCCGCGACCCCACACCGAAGATGAACTCCGGCGCGACGAACTTGCGCATCTCGTAAAGAGCCATAATTCAGATCCTTCCCCTTTTTTCCCCTCGGACCATACAGGGAACTCTTAAGTTCGTGCGCTTCAATACTAGCCTCTACAAAGCCCCACCGGCAACCCGGTTTATTTCACCTTTACCTGTATACTGCCTGGTTGTTGCCCCGCCCCCTGTACTCACCATTCATCCTTGGAGGATCCCATGACGTACCGCCTGGTTGCGCTTGACCTTGACGGCACGCTGCTCGACAACGACCTGCAGATCAGGCATCGCACCCTCGACGCACTGCAACGCATCCGTGAACGCGGCGTCCAGCCGATGATTGTCACTGGCCGCCACCACACGGCAGCTCGCGCCTACTGGCACCAGTTGCGTCTGGAACTGCCCGCAATTTGTTGTAACGGCACTTACGTCTATGACTTTAAGAACAATAAACCACTCGTTGGCAATCCACTGACCCGCGAAGAGGCTCGCCTGCTGCTGTCGATCGTGCGCGAACATCCTGTGCATGCCATGATTTACCTCGACGAGGCGATGACCTACGAGACCCACGGCGCGCACATGACCGGGATGCTCGGCTGGTCAGCCACGCTCCCCGAACCGCTCCGCCCACGCGTAGAACGTGTGGACTCGTTCGAGCAGGTGATCGACGAGGCTAGCGTGCTCTGGAAGTTTCTGGTCGCCAGCGAAGACATTGCCGCGCTGGAATATTTCGAAAAAGTCATCCGCACTCGCCCGGAACTTAGCTGCGTAAGATCAGCTGGCAATCGCCTCGACATTTCCCGCGCCGGCATCAGCAAGGGACACCGCCTCGCCGAGTTCATCGCCCAGCGCGGCATCGAACCGCACGAGGTCATTGCCTTCGGTGACCAGAATAACGACAAGGAGATGCTTGAGCTCGCAGGCCTGGGCGTCGCTATGGGCAACAGCAGACAGGAAGTGCGCGACAGCGCCGACTGGGTGACCGGCCCCAACGACAGCGATGGCATTGCCGACGTGCTGCACCGTTTCGTTCTGGCGACCACCGACGCATGCTGACAACCTCGTAACATTTGGATAAAATAAAATACTTTTGTAAGGACGCAAATCGTTTGCACGGCCGATCCGACATTGAGCTTTGAACGCCGGCGGCCTGTTCCGTTTTCTTTCTCGCTTCAGGAGTGATGACTCATGGTTTCACAGGCTTCGCTGGCGAACGCGATACGCGTTCTGTCGATTGACGGTGTACAGGCAGCCAACTCCGGTCACCCGGGCGCCCCGATGGGCATGGCGGAAATTGCAGTGGCGCTGTGGAATCGCCACCTGAACCACAACCCGGCGGACCCGAAGTGGGCCAACCGCGACCGCTTCGTGCTGTCCAACGGCCACGGCTCGATGCTCATCTACTCGCTGCTCAACCTGACCGGCTACGACCTGCCGCTCGAAGAGCTGAAGAAATTCCGCCAATTGCACAGCAAGACGCCTGGCCACCCCGAAGTCGGCCATACCGCTGGCGTCGAGACGACCACCGGCCCGCTCGGCCAGGGCATCAGCAACGCCGTCGGCATGGCGCTCGCCGAGAAGCTGCTCGCCGCCGAGTTCAACCGTGACGGCCATGCGATCGTCGACCACTACACCTACGTTTTCCTCGGCGACGGCTGCATGATGGAAGGCATCTCGCACGAGACCTGCTCGCTGGCCGGCACCTGGAAGCTCTCCAAGCTGATCGCGCTGTACGACGATAACGGCATCTCCATCGACGGCCACGTCGACGGCTGGTTCACCGACGACACGCCGAAGCGTTTCGAAGCCTACGGCTGGAATGTCATCCGCAACGTCGACGGCCACGATGTCGACGCCGTCGACCGCGCCATCGCCGCGGCCAAGGCACAGAACGACAAGCCGACGCTGATCTGCTGCAAGACCGTCATCGGCAAGGGCTCGCCGAACAAGGCCGGCACCCATGACGTGCACGGCGCCCCGCTTGGCAAGGACGAAGTCGCCGCCACACGCGCTGCGCTGGGCATCACCGACGGCCCGTTCGAAGTGCCGCAGGACGTCCGCGCCGCGTGGGATGCCCGCGAAGCCGGCGCCAAGAGCCAGGCCGCCTGGAGCGAGAAGTTCGCCGCCTATCGTGCTGCCTTCCCGGAACTCGCCGCCGAATTCGAGCGCCGCATGAAGGGCGAACTCGCCGCCGACTACGCCGCCAAGTCCGCCGACACACTGAAGGCCATCGTCGAAAAGGCCGAAGTCATCGCCACCCGCAAGTCCTCGCAGAACGCCATCCAGGCACTCGCCCCGCTGGTTCCCGAATTCCTCGGCGGCTCCGCCGACCTCGCCCCGTCGAACCTGACGATGTGGAAGGGCTGCCGCGACGTGACTCCGGGCAGCATCGACCAGGGCGGCAACTATATCCACTACGGCGTGCGTGAATTCGGCATGGCCGCAATCATGAACGGCGCTGTCCTGCACGGCGGTTTCCGCCCCTACGGCGGCACCTTCCTGATGTTCTCCGAGTACGCCCGCAACGCCATCCGCATGGCCGCGCTGATGAAGATCAACCCGATCTACGTGTTCACCCACGACTCGATCGGTGTTGGCGAAGACGGC
>QKII01000103.1 GCA_003249625.1 Propionivibrio sp.
CGAATCGATCTGCGGGGACTCGTGCATCGCCTATGCATGGAGTTTTCTGGCGGCGCTGGAGACACTTTCCGACACCCCGGTCGACCTCGAAACCGACGTCCTGCGCGGCATCGCACTGGAGATGGAGCGTATTGCCATCCATGTGGCCACGCTCAATGGACTGTCGACCGACATCGCCTTCGTGCAGGGTACCGGCAGCTACGGTCGCCTGCGCACGGCAGTGATCAATGCCAGCCAGCGCGTCAGTGGTAACCGCTTCGGACGTGGCTGGCTGCGGCCTTGGCGGACCAAAGGCTTGACCGATGCGTTGCGTCAGGATCTTCGGCAGACCTTTACTGACTTTGCTATCGGCCTGAGGCGCATGAACGACCTGATGTGCTCGGCGCTGAGCGTCAAGGCACGATTCAAGGGTACCGGCAAGGTGAGCACACAAGCCGCGCGCGATCTCGGCTTGTTCGGCGTTGCTGCCCGCGCCAGCGGCGTTGCCATTGACTCGCGCAGCGAACTGCAGGGACGGCTGTACGAACGTTTGCCGATGGCTTCGAAGGTTGAGCCGGATGGCGACTGCTGGGCGCGGATGGTCGTGCGCATGCGCGAGATAGATGCCTCGCTGGATTGGCTGTTTGGCGTGCTGGACGATGCGACACTCGATTTGTCTGGCGGTGCAGCCACTCCGGCGGGGTGCGACATGAAGCTGGCGCCCGGCCACTTGTGCGTGTCGGTCGTCGAAGGCGTACGCGGGCCGGTTGTCCTCGTCGTGGAAACGGCGTCGGACGGCACGCTACGTCACGTCAAGGTGCAGGATCCGTCGCTGGCCAACTGGTTTGGTCTGGCGCTGGCTGTTCGTGACAACGGGATTTCCGACTTCCCGATCTGCAACAAGAGTTTCGATCTTTCCTATTGCGGCAACGACCTCTAATGTTCAACTTCCCCAAATCGATTGCGGTTCGTAAAGCCCAGGGCAGCCAGTACATCCCCGATCTGCGTGCGGCCGTTCCCGGCGGCTATCGCGGCAAGCCGGTCATCGCCGGGGCGGCGTGCGCGGCAGGTTGTACGGCGTGCGTTGACGCTTGCCCGAGTCAAGCCATCACTCTGGACCCGCTGCGCATCGACATGGGCCGTTGCGTCCTCTGCGGTGACTGCGAACCAGTGTGCGCGGCCGGAACCATCGGCTTCAAGACCGACGTGAAGCTATCGTCGACCACACGGGACGGATTGACGATCAGCGCAGCGCACCCCGACATCGACCCGATCAAGGTGTCTGCCGAGCTGCGCAAGCGCTTCGGGCGTTCCCTCAAGCTGCGCTCGGTGTCGGCCGGCGGCTGCAACGGTTGCGAACTGGAACTCAATGCCGTCGGCAACGTAAACTTCGATTTCGGTCGTTACGGTATCGACATGGTGGCCTCGCCACGTCATGCCGACGGACTGGTTCTTACCGGGCCGATCAGCCGGAACATGGTCGAAGCGCTGCAGATCTGCTGGGACGCCATGCCGGCGCCGAAGCTGGTGATTGCCATGGGCGCCTGCGCGATTTCGGGTGGCGTCTTCGCAGACTGCGATGGAGTTGACCGACGTTTCCTCGAAACCTTCAAGCCGACGCTGTACCTCCCCGGCTGCCCGACGCATCCGCTGGTGTTCATCGCGGCGGTGATGGATCTTCTTGGAATAGATGCTGTTGCCCCGGCTCTCAAGTAGGTTGACGGGATGTTGAGTGAATAGTTGACTATTCCGGGCAGATTTTTTTCTGCGCACGGCGAAAAAATACCGGTTTTTTCAGATCGCTGACGCACCCCGTCTTCTTTGAAAGGTGGGGTGTCTTTTTATGCATATGGCAATCATTGCGCGCAAGCTTTAGCGGAGCCGCGCTCATGAATCAAGCGATGGTCGTGCAACTCCGTCGCAACGGCGAAACTACGCTCCACGGCTTCTTGACGCCGTTTGACGATGCTCTTGCCCGTCCCTGTCGTGAAGGTCGGCCGGTATCCGGATCGGTCTGGCTGACCTTGATTTCTTTCTCCTGCGTGAGCCTCTCCCGTTCGAAATGAGTGGGAGATAGTTGACGAAGAATGCATTCATCATATAATGATTCGCATGCAATAAGGCCTCAGGTTTTGCTGGGCGAGGCTTGGGTAGTGTTGCGACGGAATCGTTTCCGATGAGGGGCTGTGCGCATTCCGTGCAAGCCTGTTCGAACGTCACCAAAGTGTTTTGCGATGATGCTATATGAGTAATGACGATTTTCACTTGGTCAAGGTTGCGGGCGCGACGATCAGGGCCGGCAAGCTGGAGTTCGATATTTACGATCAGAACGGCAATCTCCTGTTGCCACGAAGTCACCCCCTTGGGGCAAAGGAACTCGAAAAGATTCGGGAAATGGACGTCTACCGCTACATGCTGAAGATGTCCGGGGAGCCGATTGAAATAGTAGTCAACAGTCAGGCGACGTTGCCGATTGGCAAAGAAGTTGAATCGTTTCATCTGCTCGTCCGCGAAGGAACAGGGTTTCGCGCAATGCCATGCAAATACATCGGATGGATTCAGGAATTGGCCATCGCCGTTGAAATGCCAGTTGTTAAGGGGGACGGGGGGTCACGGATAAATCGCGTCGATCCGGGGCAGAAGGTGCAGTGCAAGTTTCATTCGGGGTCCTACGAGTATGCGTTTCAGTCCTACGTAATGTGTGTGGCGACCCATCCCGTTGAACACATGTTTATCAAGCATCCCGGAAAGGTAAATTCGGTTACGCTCAGAAAGTCTTCCCGGATTTCTACGTCTCTGAGGGTTAGGTTTCGCTTCGACGACGGAGAGGAGTACAAGGCCGAGATTGTCGATCTGAGTTCGACTGGTTGCGCGTTCTTGACGGAGGTCATGTATTCCAAGGGCGCTGGCATGATTTACCTCCCAATCCACGGGCGGGAGCAGCCTCTGGCGATCCGGTTTGTCATCAGGAGCAAGACGCCTGGCAACAGAAAATACCGTTACGGCGTCGAATTTACTCACTTGCTTGACGTCGACCTCGTTGATCTCAAGGCTTACATTTACGGCCTGATCGAAGCCATGCCCGGATAGGTGCGCACTGTTCGATTTATTGCCTTGAGACGGCTCATGGAAAGAGTCGCAGACGTTGTCAGGAAAACGGAACTTTATTGCTTCTAATCAATGGGTCGGAAACAATAAAATCGGTCGGATCCTGGATGAACAAAACCCGGCCAGCGCCGGGTTTTGTGTTTTCGCCGCTTCGTTTATTCGGTCTGTTGAGGAGTCCTGCATCAGGCCGATGAGCAGGCGCTCATGGCGTGGGCGATATTCTCCACGACAGACAGGAAAATGTCTGTCGGGTAGCGACGCCCTTGGCGCCTACTTCATTGCTTGGACGCGCGCAGCTTCGGAGGCGAAGAGTTTCTGGATCGCAGGGCTGTAGCTGGCCAGGAACTTGTCGACGACCGGCTTGACGACCTGGCGCATGCGATCCTGCTCGGCTGGGGATATCTCGTTGAACTCCATTCCTGCCGCCTTCAGCGCGTCGACGCTGCTCCGGGCCGCTTCAACGCTGACCTTGCGCTGGTATTCACGAGCTTCGACGAAGGCCTCCTTCATGATCTTCTGCTCGGTCGGAGAAAGCTTGTCCCAGAACTTCTTGCTCACGAGGATGACGTTGGTCGAATAGACGTGGTTCGTCGCGCTGACGTACTTCTGCACTTCGTAGAACTTGTTCGAGCGGATGACCGCGAACGGATTCTCTTGGCCGTCCACCGTTTTCGTCTCAAGCGCGGTATATAGCTCGCTGAAACTCATCGGAACGGGGTTGGCCTTCATCGCGGTGAAGGTTTCGAGATACACCGGATTGGGAATCACGCGCAGCTTGAGTCCTGCCAGGTCTTCGACACGCTGGATCGGGCGCTTGCTGTTGGTGACGTTCCGGAAGCCGAGATCCCAGTAACCGAGACCGACCAGGCCTTTTTCCGGGAGCTTTTCGAGCAGTGCGGATCCGAGTGGGCCGTCGACGAAGGAGAACGCCTGCTTGTGGGTGCTCACCGTCAAAGGAAAGTCGAGAACGCCATAGTCAGGGATGAGCCCGACGAGCGATGTCGTGGCGGGAGACTGCATCTCCTGCACGCCGCCCTGCAGTGCCGAGGTCTGTTGTTGTTCGGTACCGAGCTGGTTGGAGGGGAATTCCTTGACCTGCATCTTGCCGCCGCTCTTGGCTGCAATGATTTCGCCGAATTTCTTGACGGCGGCACTGATCGGGTGGTCGGTGTTGTTGAGGTGTCCGAAGCGGATGGTGCGTGCCTGGATTTCCTCGGCACCGATCGAGATGCCGGGCGCCATCAACGAACCGACGAGCATGGCGAGCGCGAGTCTTGTGAAACGTGTTTTCATTTGAACCTCCGGTCTTGTATGTTGTTGGGGGATCTTGTGGTCTGCTTCGCAAATAATGGAACACGAAAACTTGTCTTTGCCCGTCTGGCGTTGTTGCTCATCCTAGAGATAGATGGCTATCGCTGCGGTTCGCGCCTAGCCAGCCACGCAAATTCAGTGTTTTCGTTTAGTCCCGCCATTTACGAAGCAGACCACTGGCCCGACCCGGGATGTGCGGCTCATGCGTGCCCGTGGCCGGACAAAGTTATTGAAACAGGCGCTTATGTCGCGAGTTTGTCCTCGCGGCCGGGGCTTGTATCGGAGTTTGTCAAAATCTCGGATGACACAATGAGATACAAAAGGGTCGTCGCGATGCTGGCAAAGCAGGGACTACCGAAATAGACTCTTGCCACCATGGATGAACAACGACCGGCCCACATACTCGTCGTAGACGATGACCAAGCCATTCTCGGACTTGTCGGCGAGTATCTCGAACAGAACGGTTTCCGCGTCTCAACGGCCGGCGACGGCAAGCAGCTGTACGCGCATCTGGCCACGAAACCGCTGATCGACCTGATCGTTCTGGATCTCATGTTGCCCGGCGAGGACGGCTTGTCGGTCTTTCGCCGCCTGCGTGCTGACTTCCGACCGCCGATCCCGGTGCTGATGCTCACCGCGCGCTCCGACGATATTGACCGGATCATCGGTCTGGAACTCGGCGCGGATGACTACCTGACCAAGCCGTTCGTGCCGCGTGAACTTGTTGCCCGCATTCGCGCGGTGCTGCGCCGGGTGCGCATGCTGCCACCTTCGTCGGTTGAGGAGTCGGCGGTGCGGATGGTCGGTTTCGGCGACTGGCGGCTCGACTTGCTGCAGCGCAACCTGATCAGCCGCGAGGGCGTGGTGACGCCGCTTGGTGGTGCGGAGTACGGCTTGCTGAGGCTGTTCCTCGATCATCCGCAGCACGTGCTCAGCCGTGACCAGCTGCTGGCTCATCTGGCGCGCCGCGAGCTCGACGTCGAGGACCGCTCGATCGACCTGCGCGTGAGTCGCCTGCGGCGTCGCCTTGGGGACGACGCGCGCGATCCGCGCTACATCCGCACCGTGCGCAACGAAGGCTACGTCTTCGCGCAATCGGTGAGTTTCGAATGAAAGCCTGTTTCGCTAGGGCTCGCGGCCCACGATATCAGCCGAGATAGACATCTAGATGTTCCGCACGCTCTCCGCGCGACTTTTCGCCGTGCTCATGGTCGGGCTAGGGACGATTCAGATCGTCAGCTTCTTCGCCTTCATGGTTTTCCGCGCCGAGGAGATCAAGGAGCAGATGATGCGCTTCCTCGGCGCCGACGTGTCCTTCGCCTACGAGCTGATGCGCTCCGTGCCGCCGAAACAGCGTCCCGACTGGCTTTCCCGTCTCAATCAGGGTTTTCACTACCGCTTCTCCCTTGAACCGACGCAAGGGAACATGCCGGATACGGTTCGTACCGACGAGCGTATTGCTGGCGTAATGTCCGTGCTGAAGGCGGACCTGCCGCCTGAGGCACGCATCTCCTTCCGCCTGCCCAGGGCGATTCCGGATGATCTACGGGACAGGGCGATCCAGGCCGTGCTGGTGATCGACAACGATGACTCACTGGTGCTTCACCTGCTCGATCCCTTCGCCATGCCCTCCGAGTGGGCGCTGATCGGCTACCTCGGCATTGTGCTGCTTGCAGTCAGCCCATTCGTCTGGTGGGCTGTCCGCCTGTCGACGCGGCAGATCGACCGGATGCTCGGGACAATCGAGCATTTCGGGCGAAATCCCGACTCCCCGCCGGTCCCTGAATCCGGCCCGGAGGAGTTGCAGAAAGCGGCGCGCGCGGTTAATGCGATGCGCGAGCGCATCCTGCATCACATCGAGGAACGCACACAGATCCTGGCCGCCATTGCCCACGACCTGCAAACGCCGCTTACTCGCTTGCGCTTGCGTGCGGAGGCTCTCGATAGCGGGGGGCAGCGTGATCGCATCATCAGCGACGTGGAATACATGGCCAATCTGGTGACCGAGGGTCTCGACTATGCGCGGAGCGTCCACCTGACGGAGGCTCGCAGTCTGATCGAGGTGAATCACTGGCTGGAAGGGATGGTTGACGACGCCATCGACGCCGGGGCACGGTGCCGACTCAACGGACAGGCGATCGCTCCCTACACCGGGGCATTGCGCGCCTTGACGCGTGCGATGCAGAACCTGATCGAAAATGCGCTCAAGTACGGAACGGAGGCCGAAGTGCGGATCGAGGATTCGCCGGAGCATCTGCGGATTCGGGTACGCGACAACGGCCCCGGCCTGAACGAAGCGTTGCTGGAAAAGGTGTTCGACCCGTTCTTCCGCGTCGAATCCTCGCGCAGCCCGGAAACCGGCGGGATCGGCCTGGGGCTGAGCATTGCGCGCAATACGGTCATCGCGCACGGAGGCGACATTCGGCTTTGCAACCGCAAGGAAGGTGGGCTGGAGGTCGTCGTGGAACTGCCTCGCAGCATGCCTTAGCAAGGCTGCAGTTTTCTGTCAGGGTCAGTCGAGTTGCCGTACTCGGGCAATCTCCGACTGGTACAGGCGTTGAATCTCTGGGTCGTAGGTGGCGAGGAATTTCTCCACCACCGGGCTCACTGCCTCGCTCATCCTTTTTCGTTCGGCCGCCGGGACCTCGTTGTACTGCATGCCGGCCCGTT
>QKII01000290.1 GCA_003249625.1 Propionivibrio sp.
TTACAGCCTTCGGCCTTGAGTTGGGCAAAACGGGCCTTGATGGCTTCCGGTCCCTGGCGAACGACGTTGTAGTCGACGAGACCGGCCTTGCCCTTGATCTGGGCTTGCAGGACCTTGACGAGGTTGGCGTCGGTCATCGGAGTCAGCGGATGGTTGCGCATGCCCGAGTCGGAAAGGAGGATGTCGCCGACGAAGAGGTGGCCCTTGTAGATGGTACGGCCATTGACGGGAAACGCCGGGCAGGCAATGGAGAAGTCGCTGTGCAGCGCTTCCATCAGGGCTTCGCCGACCGGGCCAATGTTGCCGCGCGGGGTGGAGTCGAAGGTGGAGCAGTATTTGAAGTAGAACTGCTTGCAGCCGGCTTGTTGCAGCCAGCGCAAGGCGGCCAGCGATTCGGCAATGGCGTCTTCAACGGGATTGGTGCGCGACTTGAGCGCGATCACCACGGCGTCGATGTCGTCACCGATCGGCTCTTGCGGCACACCGATCATTTGTACCGTGCGCATGCCGGCTTTCACCAGCATTCCGGCCAGGTCCGTGCCGCCCGTAAAGTCGTCGGCAATGCAACCAAGCAGAACTGTCATTTACTGCTCCTTGTTCGATAAAGAGGGGTTATTTTTTCGGTTCGGGCAGCTTGATGCCCGGGAAAACCTTGATCACGGCCGAATCGTCCTCGCCGCCATGCCCGGCGGCGGAAGCCGACATGTACATCTGATGGGCGGCAGCGGACAACGGCAGCGGAAATACATTTTTCTTCGCGTAATCCAGGACAATGCCGAGGTCCTTGACGAAAATATTGACCGCCGACAACGGCGTGTAATCGCCGGACAGGATATGCGGCACGCGATTCTGGAACATCCACGAATTGCCTGCGCTGTTGGTGATCACCTCGTAAACCTGATCGGGATCAGCGCCAGCACGGATCGCCAGCGCCATCGCCTCGCCCGCCGCGGCGATATGCACGCCGGCCAGCAGTTGATTGACCATCTTGACCACCGACCCCGGGCCGACTTCGTCACCGAGGCGGTAGACCTTGCCCGCGATCGCATCGAGCACGTCCTCGCATTTGGCGTAGGCTTCTGGCGAACCGGACGACATGACCGTCATTTCACCAGCCATCGCCTTGGCGGCGCCACCTGAGATCGGGCCATCGATCATCAGCAACCCGGCATCGGCCAGGCGCTTGCCCAACGACTTGGCAAACTCGGGTGAGACCGTCGCGCTGGCAATGACCACCGCGCCGGGCTTCATGTGCGGAGCAGCGCCCTTCTCTCCGAACAGGACGGCTTCCGTCTGATCGGCGTTGACCACCACAGTGATCAGCACGTCGACCAGCGGCGCCATCGCTGCAGGCGATGCGGCGGCCACACCCCCGGCATCAACGACCTTTTGGACAGCTTCCGGGCGCACGTCACAGGCATGCACTTCGAACCCTGCGCGCACCAGCGACATGGCCACGCCCATCCCCATGGCGCCGAGACCGACGACGCCGACAGGTTTCTTGACTGCTGCATTCATTTTCTGATTCTCCGATTCAATTCAATAGATACAAATTAGCTGTGTGTGCTTACGCAGCCACCCCATAGACGATATCCCGGAGGAAGAGGGAGACCTGCGGCACGTAGGTGATGATCATGAGGAAGGACAGGACGGCGAGGACGAAGGGGATCAACTGCTTGATCATCCGGTCCAGCGGAATCTTGGCCACCGTACAGGCGGCGAAGAGATTGACCCCGAACGGCGGCGTGATCATCCCCATCGCCAGGTTCACCACCATGATCGTCCCGAAGTGCACCGGATCCACCCCGAACTTCTGCGCCACCGG
>QKII01000191.1 GCA_003249625.1 Propionivibrio sp.
TTCGCACAGCGCGTCAACGCGCACCTTGCCCGCACCGGCCAGCCGCCCCAGATCATTGCGCAGCAGGTCGACGATCATGATGTTTTCGGCGCGCTCCTTGGCTGACGCCAGCAATGCGCGACGATTCTTCGCATCCTCTGCCGGAGTCGAACCACGCGGTGCCGTTCCCTTCATCGGCCGGGTCACGACGTTCGGCCCACGCCTCTTGAAGAAGAGTTCCGGCGAAAGAGAAAGCAGCGGACCGCCGGGGACCGAAAGGAATGCGCCATGCCCGACCGGTTGACGCCGGCGCAGCGCCGTATAAAGCGCAAGAGGATGGCCGAAATAGCGGAATCGCAGCGGGAAAGTCAAATTGACCTGGTAACAGTCGCCATCGGCGATCCAGCGGCGAATCTGCTCAACCTTGGCAATATAACTATCACGATCGAGATCAGCACAAACCTCCGCGATGCCGGCAACACGCTCCTGATCTGACAAGCATGACAGGCGCCCGCCAAGAAATGCGGCGACACCCGCGGCGTCCAGGCATTCCGACTGGCCGAACACCCAGCCGCGGAGTAGAGAGTGCTTCTCTGGATCACGACGAACCGCCGGTTCGAACAACGCGCCGAGTTCGTAGTCCGCTGCCAATGCCACCCACTCGCCTCGTCTGGCCGCCATCTCGGCGGCCGCGAATGCTGCATCGAGACGTGCACCGTCAGCGCTTTCATCGAGCAAGAAGGAACGACGATAACCCGTCAGAAGCCGCGCACCTCCTTGGTCATCATCGAAAAGCGCAAAGCAGTCGGCTCGACTCCCCTCAAAAGACATCAATCAACCAGAGGAGAGCAGGTGTTACTTGCGCTTGAACAGGAATTCGAACACTGCATCGATTTCCGTCACATTGAGCAATTCATTGCCCGTCTGCTTGGCAAACGCCCGAAAATCCTGGACCGCGTGCGCATCGGTGGCGACAACACGCAGCAACTGCCCCGACATCATTTCGGACAGCGCTTTCTTGGTACGCAAAATCGGCAACGGGCAATTCAACCCTTTGACATCCAATTCCCGATCAACCTGCATGACGAACTCCTGCTCGAACGAAGCCCGTCATTTTAACCGCCGTTCCGCTTCTTCTTCTCTTCTTCCAGGTGCAGCTTGCGCAGTTCGCGCAACCGTGCATCCACGGCGGACAACTCGTAGAAATTTCCATCTTTCGCTTTCTGAGCAAACTCCAGTTGCTCAATCGCGGGACCCAATTGCCCTTGCAAAAAATAGAATTCCGACTGCGACCGATGCTGTAGCAGTTGCTTTCCCATGGCAGCGTAATTCTTTGCCTGAAAGCCATATAGTCTGTAGTCCCATGCATCGCGTTGCAGTTGGGAGGCCAGAAATTCTTGCAACTTCTGAAAGTCGCGTGCAGCGTAGAGTGATTCGGCGTAGCCATAAACCAGCGCCTTGGCTTGCGGGAAACGCTGCAGAGCAGCGTTGTACACCGTAGCCGCCCCGGCATGATCACCCGCCGCGATCTTAATCTCCGCCACAAGACCGGCCACAATCGGCGACGAATCCACCAATGCAGAGAGATTTTCGCTGGCGCGCTTAGCCCCTTCCACATCCCGTGCGCGCAAGCAAGCCAGGCTCAAGCCGTACTGGACGGCAGCTTGCGACACGTACTTTTTCTCGCGCAGCAGCTTCTCGAACTCGCGGACTGTGTCGCGCGGAGTCCCGTCCTGGGCCCGCAATCTGGCGCGAATCAGATGGAAATCCAGACTGCTGACCACTTGGCGATAAGGTGATTCTGCCGCCCGATTCTGCATGTCTGACAGCCGTTCAACCGTCAA
>QKII01000132.1 GCA_003249625.1 Propionivibrio sp.
GCGTCGGGGTTGCCCCCATCGTCTTCATCGCGTCGATCTGGATGCGGTTGTTCGGCACGCGGATCTTCAGACCCTTCAGGTCCTCAGGCGTCTTCACGGGCTTCTTGGTCACCATGTGACGGGTGCCATAGAGCCAGTTCGAGGTCAGGATGCGAAGCCCCTTGGCTGCCAGCTTGTCGTTCATTTCCGCGAACCACGGCGTCTTGGCCAGCTTGAAGATATCCTTGTAGTCGTTGCCCAGGTACGGCCCCATCAGAATGCCGAAATCCGGAACGTAGTCGGCGAAGAAGCCGCCGTCGGCGATGGTGATGATCGCGCTGCCGAGCTTCATCTGCTCCATCACGTCCTTCTTCGAGCCGAGCTGCGAGCTCGGATAGAGCTTCAGTTCGCCCTTGCCGCCCGTCTTCTGCGCGAACAGCTTGGCCCACTCGTTGACCGCCTTGTCGATCGGTTCGCCCGGGTTGTTCTCGTACGCGATCTTGATCGAATACTGTGCGGAAATCGCATTGCCCATGCCAAAGCACAAAGCGACGCCGAGCAGCATGCCCAGCAGTTTCTTGTTGGCGCGAATGACGTTCATGAGTCCTCCTCATTGGTATTGGTTGAAATGACGTGCCAAACGCAATCGTGTTTGCACCAGACCAGAATAGCAATCCGCGTGCCATTCGCAAGCTATTGATTCATATAGACCGGATCGAACGAATGTTTCATTTATGAAACAACTGAAATTGCACAATTGAAACAAAGAGGGCATCATCCCGACTCTTCGCCCCCGTGAGGACCCCGCTCCATGCAATCCATCCTGTTGCTCAGTCCGATGCAATGCATCTCGGACACCGCGCCGGAAGTCGCCCGTGAATTGGGCATCCGGATCAAGGTCAAGGATTCCGACGACGCCAGCGTCGAACAACATATCCACGAGCACCCGGAGGCCGAGGTCATCGTCACTCGTGGCGGTTTCGCCGAACGCGCCAAGCGCGTGCCCGGCATCACCGTCGTCGAAATCGCCATGTCGCTCAACGAACTGCTAAGCAACCTGAGCACACTCACCGGCAAGGGCTTCAGCCGTATCGGCATCGTCAGCCACCCCAACCTGTTCAGCGGCTCTGCCGGCAATTTCAACATCCTCGACGCCCAGGTCAGCATCCGCCCGCAGGAGAGCGAAGAAGCCATCGCGGCAATGGTCCGGCAGATGGCCGACGAAGGCTTTCAGGCCTTTCTCGGTTGCCGCGTCGCCTTCAACACCGCGCGCGAACTGGGGCTCGAAGCCGTCTTCCTGGAAAGCGGCAAGACTTCGCTACGCGCGGCGCTACGCGAGGCCATGCGCATCATCAAGGCCAAGGAACAGGAGAAGCTGCAGGCCGCCCAGCTGGCCGCAATCATCGACAACATCGACGAAGCGGTGATCGCCTTTACCCCCGAGCACGAGGTCAACTTCTTCAACCGGCATGCGCGACGCCTCTGCGCCGTCAGCCCGGCCAGCCCGCCGGATTTTGAACACGCGCTGTCGGTACTCGATTCCGGCGAAAAGGAACTCGTCACCTCGATCAACGGCAACAACGTCATCGCCCGCAGCATTCCGCTGGAATTCGACGATGCCGTCCGCGGCAAGGTCATCACCCTGCATGAGGTCACGCGCATCCAGGCCTCCGAGTCGAAAATCCGCTCGTCATTCCACAAAAAGGGCCTGTACGCCCGCTATCACTTCAGCGATGTGATCGGCGAATCCGAGGTCATCCGCCAGCTCACCGCCCGCGCCAAAACCTACGCCGGCCATGACTCGAACCTGCTGATCTACGGCGAAACCGGCACGGGCAAGGAA
>QKII01000395.1 GCA_003249625.1 Propionivibrio sp.
TAGCCGGGAATGGTGTTGGACGGGCAGTCCTCCAGGCCGCCGATGTCGACGATGGCTTCGAGGGCCGGACGGTAGGTCCACATGCTCGGTCCGCGCAGATGGCGGATTTCCCGGAAGATGATGTCTTTTTTGGTCATGTGTTTTCCTGGGCGGGGCAATCGGTTGCGAAGGTGAGAATTTAAGAATTAGCTGGCAATTATGGGCCGAATAACGCGGAAAGCGCCATTCGGCTGACCGGGATTTCAAAGGAAGCGGTCGAGGATCTTGCGGCTGTGCACATCGAGCGCGCTGCGGTCACGGATCAGGTACTGGATGCCGTTGCTGTCGGCTATCAGCAGGGCCGGTGCGGCGAGGCGGCGAATGTCTTCCTCGCCCTTCAGGATCAGCTTCGTTTCGCCGCGGTTGGTGACGATCGTCCAGGTGCTCGGCGTCGCGAAACCCGAGACGTCGACGATGCGTTCGATCTCCGGCATGAACTCGCGGCCGGCGAGTTCGCTCTCGACCAGTTGCCGGCGCTCGGCATCGAGGTCGGCGAGGGTGTCGATCCATGCGAGTTCGTGACCGTGCGGGTCGACGAGGGCGATGCCGTTGTCCGGCGCGCCGATCGGGAAGGCACGCACCGGCACCGCTTCATGCGCCTCGCCGTCGCTGTCGGTAAAGATCAGTTTGCCGAAACTGTCGCGGTGCAGACGAAAGTCGTGCGTCGTGTTCATTCGCTGTCTCCCTTGTCGTCGCCGCCCGCTTCGAGATCCGAGCCGCCTTCAGTATCTACGTTGCGGGCCTGTGCCTGATACAGGCGGTAGTAGTGTCCTTCCTTCGCCATCAGCTCGTCGTGGCCACCGACTTCGACGACGCTGCCGCGGTCGAGCACGACCAGCCGGTTGGCCTCGCGCAGCGTCGACAGGCGGTGCGCGATGGCGATCGTGGTGCGGCCGCGCACGAGGTTGTCGAGCGCTTTCTGGATTTCCTTCTCGGTCGTCGTATCCACCGACGAGGTGGCCTCGTCGAGAATCAGGATCTTCGGGTCGATGAGTAACGCTCGAGCAATGGAGATGCGCTGCCGTTCGCCGCCCGAGAGCGCCTGCCCGCGTTCGCCGACCAGCGAGTCGTAGCCGTGCGGCAGGCGCAGAATGAATTCGTGCGCGTGCGCGGCGCGGGCGGCGGCGACGATCTCCTCGCGGGTGGCGTCGGGCTTCCCGTAGGCAATGTTCTCGGCGATCGTACCGAAGAACAGGAACGGCTCCTGCAACACCAGACCGATGTTCTTGCGGTACTCGGCGACCGGCACCGAACGGATGTCGACACCGTCGATCAGGATCGCGCCTTCGGAAACGTCGTAGAAGCGGCAGATCAGGTTGACCATGGTGCTCTTGCCCGAACCGCTGTGGCCGACCAAGCCGACCATCTCGCCCGGTTCGATGGTCAGGCTGATGTCGCGCGTGACGCTGCGCGTGCCGTAGCGGAAGCCGACATCGCGCAGTTCGATGCGTCCGGCGACCGGGGGGAGATGCACCGGATTGGTGGGCTCCGGCACGCTGGAGACGTGGTCGAGAATGTCGAAGATGCGCTTGGCGCCGGCGGCGGCCTTCTGCGTCACCGAGACGATGCGGCTCATCGAGTCGAGGCGGGTGTAGAAGCGGCCGATATAGGCGAGGAAGGCGGTGAGCACGCCGACCGAGATGTCGTTGCGCGAGATCTGCCAGATGCCGAAGCCCCAGATGATCAGCAGGCCGATTTCGGTGAGCAACGTCACCGTCGGGCCGAACAGCGACCACACCTTGTTGACCTTGTCGTTGACTTCCAGGTTGTGCTGGTTGGCGGCACGGAAGCGGCCGGCCTCGCGGCTTTCCTGGGCGAAGGCCTTGACCACGCGGATGCCGGGGATGGTATCGGCGAGAACGTTGGTGACCTCTGCCCAGATCCGGTCGACCTTCTCGAAACCGGTGCGCAAGCGCTCGCGCACGGTGTGAATCAGGAAGGCGATGACCGGCAGCGGCAGCAGCGTGACGAGCGCCAGCCACGGGTTGATCGAGACGAGGATCAGCGTCGTCATGGTGATCATCAGCACGTCGGTGGCGAAGTCGAGGAAGTGCAGTGAGATGAAGATGTTGATGCGGTCGGTTTCCGAACCGATCCGCGCCATCAAGTCGCCGGTGCGCTTGCCGCCGAAGTATTCCTGCGAGAGCTTCAGGAGGTGCTCATAGGTTGTCGTACGCAGGTCGCGGCCGATGCGCTCGGAAACAAGGGCCAGGATGTAGGTGCGTCCCCAGCCGAGAATCCAGGCCAGCAGCGCCGCGCCGAGCAGACCGGAGAGGTAGAGCGTGACGAGGTTCGTGTCGATGGGTTTGCCGTTCTGGTAGGGGATCAGCACCTTGTCCATCAGCGGCATGGTCATGTACGGCGGCACAAGTGTCGCCGCGGTAGTGGCCAGCGAGAGCAGGAATCCGGCGAGAAGCTGCCAGCGGTACGGGCGGGCGAAGCGCCACAGGCGGAACAGCGTCCAGGTCGACGGCGGCGTCAACTCTTCCTTGCTGCATACGGGGCATTCGTCCTGTCCGGCCAGCAGTGGCGTTTCGCATTTCGGGCACACGGCCTGCGCCGGCGGCGTTGGAGCAATACCGGTGACAACGAAGTCCAACTGACGGCTGAAGTGGTCGATCAAGCGCCCGGCGGCGATATCCTGACCAAGGGTGTAGCGCCACTGCGCGTGCCGGCCAGTCGCGTCGAAGAGTTCGAGACTGCCGACGCCGGCATGATCGCGGCGCGTCAGGCGCAACCCCTTGCGCAGCGAGTGGCTCTGCCACTCAGGGCTGTCGCCGGTGCGGGCGAGCAGTCGTTGGTCGCTCAGGACGATCAGCCCCTTGCCGAAATGCAAACTCGCGTTGAGATCGATTTCCAGCCAGGCCAGGAGCTTTTCCTCTTTCGCGAGCTGCGCCTCGACGACGGGCTGCCAAGCTTCGGGCAACGGGATCTGGGAATGCGTCGGGAGGGCGGCGGGGGAGGTGGTTGGCGTCGCAGGGCTCGGGGTCATGGTCCTGTTTGATTAAATTTTTATCGTCCGCAGAAGGCGGTCGGAAGGAATTGCTGGAGTATAACGAGTCATGCCGGTGGTGTTTTGTTGAAATCTCGTAACGAACGAGCGGAAAATCCGATGACTTGATGCAAAAATTACACGCTCTCGACGTCGCTGTCCGCAAGGCCTTGGTGTTTCGGATTTACGCAGTTTCTCCTGGCTCTCCTTGTCATTGGCAAAAACGGGGCATAGAATCGCCCCTGTTTTGGGTGCCCCGCTTAGCAACCGTGGAGTGGGGTGAAACGGGAAGCCGGTGATTCTGTACTTTCGGTGCAGCCATTCCGGCACAGCCCCCCGCTGCTGTAGGCCTGACGAGTCCGGCAAATGCCACTGTGCGGCGTATTTTTGATGCGCATGGGAAGGCGCCGGAGGAGGATGAAGGCGAGTCAGAAGACCGGCCCAGAATTGGTTAGGTGTTCCCCGGGGTGGGGTGAAGCCGGCCGTCTGGTGGCGAGTGGGTCCGTAGTCCGTTCCGCTTCTTCTCGCATGCCAGGCTTCCAGCATCCGCGCATCGCGCTTTCTCCTCCCCCGTCGAACCGCGTTGTATCGCTGTATTGTTGTTTTGCGAGGGAAAAGTCATGCACATCATGGAGGGCTTCCTGCCCGTTGAACACGCCATCGGCTGGAGTGTGGCTTCGCTGCCATTCGTTGCCTGGGGCGTTCATTCAATAAAGAAGCGTGTTGCTGCCAATCCTGAACAGCGCATCCTGCTCGGAGTTTCCGCCGCTTTTTCCTTCGTTCTCTCGGCCTTGAAACTTCCTTCGGTGACAGGCAGTTGCTCGCATCCAACCGGCACGGGGCTTGGCGCCCTGTTGTTCGGCCCGGCAGCGATGGCGCCAATCGGTGCGGTCGTGCTGTTGTTCCAGGCCCTGTTGCTCGCCCACGGTGGGTTGACCACGCTGGGGGCCAACATTTTCTCGATGGCGATCGTCGGGCCGTTCGTCGCCTACGGCGTGTTCAGACTTGCGCGTTCGCTCGGTGCCTCGCTCGCGGTCGGGGTGTTCCTCGCGGCAAGCCTGGCCGACCTGATGACCTATGTCACCACCTCGGTGCAGTTGGCTTGGGCGTTTCCCGATCCGACCGGCGGCTTCGTGGCGTCGCTGGCCAAGTTTGGCGGCATCTTCGCGGTTACCCAGATCCCGCTGGCGATCAGCGAGGGGATGCTGACGGTGCTGGTCTTCAATGCGCTGGCCCGCTTCAATCCGAAAGAGTTGCAGGACATGAAACTGGCCGAACCGCGGGAGGTGCAGGCATGAAGCGGACGCAGAATATCTTGCTGATCCTCGGCGTGGTTATCCTCGCACTGGTGCCGCTGTGGATCGTTGAGCGCCCGGCCGCCGGGCCGGATGGCGAGGAAGTGGCAATTTTCGGCGGAGCCGACGATCAGGCCAAAGGCGTCATTGCCGAAATCCGGCCGGATTATCAGCCGTGGTTCGAACCACTGCTCGAACCGGCGAGCGGCGAGATCGCTTCGATGCTTTTTGCCTTGCAGGCAGCCTTGGGCGCCGGGTTTATCGGCTACTACATCGGCGGCGCGCGTATGCGAGAGAAGATGCGTCGCGAGATGGCAGAGGCGGCGGATGAGCAAAAATCGAAGCGTGAATCCTGAAACGCGTCGATTGTTTAATGACCGCGGAAACGCAGTAACAACGTAATGCCGCGACGTCCGAGCCAGTTGTGGCGAAGGCGATCGCAAAAATGCAACAGGTGCCCGTTCAGCGTTGCTGACGGGTTAAACGGGAACGGGGTGCGTGGCCAACAGCGAATCGGCCACAATGCCCCGGCTGCCCCCGCAACGGTAAGCGAGTCAAGGTGCTTCATGGCTTCTCCTCCCCGGACGGAGCCAGTCACTGGGTCGCCACGTGGCGTCAGTCATGACGTGCGCGAACGGCCCGGGAAGGCGAAGCACCGGATGCCGGTTTCGGCATTCACCCGCAAGCCCGGAGACCGGCCTGATGCAGGTGCCGCGAGCAGTTCGGCGGTGTGTGCAATTGACCTTCCGTGGGGTGCGGGGGCGGCCAGAAATTGACCGGGGTTTTGTGATTTTCCTCTCCCGATCCTCTTCACCGCCCCCCGGGCAGAAGGTCAGATCAAGTGGTTTGATAGAGGTCTGATCATGCAGTGCGAGTCCTGCACATTACGCAGTATCCAGCTTCGCGACAGCGTTGGCGCTGTCTCCCGAATGTTGCAAATACCGCGCGTTGCCCGGCTGTTGTCGGGGCGCGCATTACCAATCAATGTCGCAGAAACCGCCAATGCTTCACTGGACATGACGGCGGCGGGGGTGGACGCGGCGCCCTTTTTGGTGGAACGGCTAAGAGAAGGCGGGCGTAGGTTCCTCGTTGTTCTCGGCATGTTTCTGCCGCTTTCGCTACGTTCGACTGTCCCGTCATGCTGCGCATAGCCTTCCTCGCCGTGTTGGCGCTTTGGGCAATGGCCACCGGCGTTGTCTTTTGCCTTGCGGCGTACTTTCCGGAACCCGGAGCACTGGAGAGGCGCGATCCGTGAGCTTCGCGAATGATCATGCGTTAAAGGCTGTTCCGGTGTGGGCACTGGCGGGGTCGTTGCTCGCACATGTGCTCATGTTCGTGGCCTTCCCGTCGCGAGGTCAGTCTTCCTTGCAGAACGCGACACCTGCGATCATGGCGGCGCTGATCGTTCCGGCACGACGCTCTGGCTCGGCGACGGAGCAGTCGTCGATGGAAAAATCTGTGGGGGCTCACGCACGGGGCCATGTTGCTGCTCCGGCGCCAGCCGTGGCTCGCAAGCGGACCCCGCGGCGGGTGGTGGGGCGGCAGTCGCCGCTCGAAACGGCACACCCTCCCGAGCCTGTTTCCACTAGAGTTCCTTTCCTTCCGTCGCTGGCACCGCCTCCCGTCGGAGAAAGTAGCTCGGGACGCGATGGCATGCATTCAGGAGGTCCGGATTCCGCTACAGCGGGACTCACAGCCGGCAACAGGGCTGCCGGCCCGGGGACCGCCTTGGGGAGCGGGGGGAGGGCACTGACACCGGCACGCTTCGACGCCGGTTACCTGAACAATCCCTCTCCGCCTTATCCCTCCCGTTCGCGGCGACTGGGCGAGGAAGGCAAGGTGATCGTGCGTGTGCGGGTATCGTCCGAAGGACATGCGGAAGATGTTGAAATCAAAGCCTCCTCCGGTAGCACTCGACTCGACGAATCCGCCTTGCAAACTGTCCGTCGCTGGCAGTTCATTCCGGCGCGACGCGGCAACGACGCCGTCGCGAGCTGGGTGCTCGTGCCGGTGCTCTTTCGGCTGGAGCAATGAATGGCGGAGGAGGGGGGGCAGAAAGTCGGGTGTTATGCGACTCGGCGTATCAGCCGCGGATAAACGCCGATCATGACAGCCGCTGCCGTCAACGACGCCGTGACATCGACACCCCAGTCGAGCAAGGCGGCGCCGCGGTAGGGCAAGAAACTCTGCACGAACTCGTCACCGGCACCCATGGCCGTCACGATAAGCACGGCTCCGAATGCACGTTCGCCCAAGGTCTTCCCACGGCCGATGAACAACAGGATGGTCAGCCCGGCGTAGGCAAGGGAGTGCAGTACCCCGCCCGGTGCATACTCGCCGATTTCCTGGCGGGCGCCGGGAATTGAGCCGAGCACCAGGATCAGTACGTAGATGATGTAGGCCGCCCGAGTGCACATTTTCTGGAAGCGCTGGTTGAGTAGTGTTCGTGTCAGCATTGGTGCAGTTATTTCATCAACAGAAGGCTGATGGCCATTATGCCCATTCCGGCGACCAACCCGAACAGGCTGTCATGCCCCTTGCCGTAGGCACGGCTGGTCGGCAGCAGTTCATCAAGGCTTATGTACACCATGATCCCCGCCACGCCCCCGAACAGAATTCCCATCAGTTCCGGGGGCACCACCATGCCTTGTCCTCCTGATATGAGCAACAGAATCAGGTAGGCGACTCCGGCGCCGATCGGCTCGGCCAGCTCGGCCAGGCCGCTGAGCAGGGAGTAGAGAAAGGCGCGCTTGCGGTCGCCGGTGGCGTAGAAGATCGGCACCGAGACGCTGATGCCCTCCGGAATGTTGTGCAGCGCGATGGCAATGGCGATGGCGATTCCGAGGTGCGGATTTTCCAGCGCGGCGAGGAAGGTGGCGAGTCCTTCGGGAAAGTTGTGGATGCCGATGGCCAAGGCAGTGAACAACCCCATGCGCATCAGCTTGTGGTGGTCGTGCGTGTGGCCGTGGTTCAGGTGCAGCGCCTCCATGACTTCCGGTGAGGGGGCCAGCGGTGCGTGTTCGTCATGCAGCGGCCGGGTTTCCTTCTCCGTGCGAATCTCGTGCGGGTTTTCGCCAGCCGGAATCAGGTTGTCGATCAGACCGATGAGCAGCATTCCGCCGAAAAATGAACCGGCGTTGATCCAGTGCCCCCAGTAGTCGCCGAAGCGCTCGGTCAGGGCGGTTTGGCCTTTGAAGAAGATTTCGACGAACGATACGTAGAGCATCACACCGGCGGAAAAACCGGTGGCCACCGAAAGGAAACGGTAATTCGTGCGCTGCGCGGT
>QKII01000259.1 GCA_003249625.1 Propionivibrio sp.
ATTGCGCTGCACGACCCAAATGTCGCCGAGCACCTCGTAGAGCATCCGAGCCGAACGGCCGGTGACGCGCTGGCTGCGCAGTTCGTCGAGGATTGCCCAGTTTTCCGCGCCGAGCAGGCGGATCACGATTTCGCGGTCGGAAAAGGACGTGTAGTTGTACGGGATTTCCCGCAGGCGAGCGGTCATGGCGGTGCAGGGGTGCGTTTCAAAAGCTGATTCTATCAGCCGGGGAAAACTGCTGCAGCTGCCAGGATTTACTCGGTTCGGAGCTCAATGTGGTGTGAATGGTGGGGGGGCGGGGTTAGCGATCCAGTACCTGGCAAAAACAGGTGTAACGATTCGGCACCAGCGTTGGCGACTCCGATCAACACACCGTCATCGTCATACAAGCAAATAAGATTCTTCGCTTTTCGCCCTTCTTCCAACTCTGCGGGAGATACACGTGTCCATCTGGCGTCGGCATCAGCGGAGCTCAATGGTCGCGCCTTCCGTCTTTCTCGTCCGCGGAATCGAAGATAGTTAGATAGTGCCCAGACGAGTAATACCGCGCAGAGTGCTATGCCGAAAGGCATCACGTGATAGGCGAAATAAACGAGCCCGTTCCACCCGGCCAAGTCAATCCACTGATGCTCGGCAATTTCGCCACCCCAATACCAAAGGAAAAGAGTCAAGAGCGGGCGCCAGAGATAGAGCCAGACCGACCAGCCGACTCCTGTGGCCAGGAGCACGACATGTCGGGCGGTCTTGGGTTGTCCTTTGGGGCGGCGAAAGATCAGTGGGTGTCCGTCCGCGCAGCGGACCCGGATATGGGGAGGCAATGACATTTTTGGTGAGATGTTGTTAGCGCAAACCCCGGTCCGGACTCGTCCAGAGTCCGCGCTGTTCCTTTTTTCGAAACAGCGCCTTGGGGAATGCGACCACAGCGGTGAACATATTGATCATCCAGTAGGCAAACGGATACCAGATTACGTAGAAGAAGTTTGTCCACAGACGATGGTCGTAGCGCGCATCGAGCAGCATGGCGACGCCGGTTTGCAGCATCGCCGTTACGGCGATGAGTAATCCTGTCCAGCCCGGGAGCAAGGTTCTTACCTTGAGTTCCTGCGGTAGGTCGACGACCAGCCCCAGAAGGAATATGGCGACGGTCCAGACCATCAGATACGACCACGCCAGACTGAGCCCATATTCAACATACACAGGCCACATGCGCCGCTTGGTCCACTGTTTCCAGATGCTGCGGTACTTGAGAATGGCTTGCGCGCCTCCGGTCGCCCAGCGCAAACGTTGCTTCCAGAGGCCATGCAGGGTTTCCGGCATCAGGATCCAGCAGGTGGCCGCAGGCTCGAAACGTACGTCCCAATGCGCGAGTTGAAGTTTCCAGCTAATGTCGATGTCTTCGGTTAGTGTCTCGCGCGACCAGAATCCGACATTCGTCAGCGCTACCTTGCGGAACATGACACACACACCGGAAACACTGAAGAGTCGACCGTAGGTACGTTGGGCACGTTTGATGATGCCGACGATCGAGGAGAATTCGCCGACCTGGATGCGTCCGAGGAGCGTCGATCGGGTGCGCAAACGGGGGTTTCCCGTTACGGCACCGACACGAGGGCTTCCAATGAAGTGGCGGATCATCCAGCGTGCAGCGCTTTGGTCCAGCAGCGCATCGCCGTCGATGCCAAGAATATATTCAGCGTCCGTCATCAGCGCTGCGGCTGTCAAACCGACGGCCTTGCCCTGATTGGTCTTCTGGTGGATGACGCGCAGTCGGGGATGTTCGGCACAAAGGCGATCAAGAATCTCTGCCGTTCTGTCACGGCTGCCGTCATTGACCGCAATGACCTCCATGTTCGGATAATCGTGCTCCAGCATGTTAAGTATCGTTTCTTCGGCATGATCCTGCTCGTTGAAGCAGGGAACCACCAAGGCGATTTTGGGAAAACTATCGAGTCCGGGTGGATGCGCGGGATCGGAAGAACGTCTTTCGTAGCGGAACCAATAGGCAATGCTTCCCGTGATCCAAACCCACGACATAAAGAGAGGGTAGAGGAAGCAGAAATTGAAAATGAAGGCTGACGAACCTTCCAGCAGGAGTGGCCAGATTCCGGACGATAGCGTCATTGGGCGTACCTCTGCACTGACAGCTCCCGCTTGATGGTTGTTATGTCCGGATGGTTGGCAAAAGGATCGTCCGGGTAATAGCCAAAATGCCGGATGCCTGCGACGCGAAGCCGGCGCATCCAGCTGGCGATCTCCTCGGAGGGGACGGACATGTCGGGCGCCCAGCGCTTGGCTTGCAGCTCGAAAATCACTTTTTCCTCGGCCCCTTTTTCGTTGCGGACCGCGTGAATCAGGCGATCTAGCCAAGCATTCGCATCGGATGCCTTTTCCATATACGGCATTGCCATGACGGCGACCCAATCGTAGTGGCGGAGAGCATCAGGAAGGGATTGCGAAAACCACGCCTCTGCTTGTGGATTCAGCATGGGCTCGGCGTAGTAATTGCGCGCCAGCATGAGCGGCTTGCGGAAAATCTCTACACGTCGACGCAGTTCTTCGGTGAACCAGGAAAGGTGCTCCGTTTTGGCCTTGGTCCACTTCTGCATCATTTCCGGATTTTCTCGAATAGCACTCACCTCGGCAGGCAAACCCAAACGCTTGGTGTAATAGTTATGGGCAAAAACGCTGTCGTCTTCCTGGTCGGAGAGAACCGCGTCGTCATGGATGAGAAGGCCTTCGAAATAAGCGTAGCGGCCGAGATCCTCGTAGATCTCAGCGACGTATTCGCGCACCTCCGCCGAAAAGGGACTCAACCGGGCATACCCGACACCTGTGCTACCGTCAGCGGCGATTACCTTGTGACTATGCAAAGGATGGTCAGATGGCGGCACGAAGGCGGTTAGCGGCAACCAGGCGAAAACACGAGATCCGGTTCGCGTGGCGATTTGCCAGCTGACCCGGTTGAAAAGATCAGCCTTGACCGGCAAATGGCGATTGGGGAAATAGAGCCGATTGGCGACACCGGAGGCATTGTCATCTGCAAATGCCTGAAGAAAGACCGCGGTAACTCCCGCTGCCTTGATCCGATCGAGCAGCAGGCCCAGATTTTTCTCCTGTTGCTGCGGATCCGGATCGTAGATGTAATCGAGATCCACATGCATGACCCGCATGGCGAGTTTGTTTTCTGTTCCGAGCGTCAACGCCAGTTCGGCCGCCGACGTGTCGTTTTTCAGGTAGTAGCGATGGATGCCGGTCAGCCCGTTATCCAGAACGTTGTCGCCATCGTCCATGTTCATCGTGACGAACATGCCGAGTTCTCCTGCAATACGCTGGACCTCACCGTTATAACGTCCGTAAGGCCAAACCATGACCCGTGGACGCTTGCCGGTATATGTCTCGATAAAGTCACTGTTGCGCGCCAGATCTCGGCGGATTCTTGTCTCGTGCGCCACATCTCCTTCGTAAGACCCGTTCACAGCGTCGTAGGCACGGGTTGTTGCCGCCGGCATTTCATTGCCTTGGGGATTGCCTGGGATTCCGTGATGCAGGTCGTAGGAATGGGATGCGATTTCGACCAAGCCGCTGGCGGCAATTTCCTTTAACTGCTCTAAGGTTAGGAATCGTTGCCTCTCCACCTGACGGGCGCCATACATCACCTTTTCTCGCTGCTCCATCCACGAGCCGACGATGGCCAGCGTGGCCGGGTATTTGTATGCCCTGAGCAGAGGAAATACCAGTTTGTAGAAGCTCGAATAGCCGTCGTCGAAAGTCAGCAGCACAGCCTTGGGTGGCAATTTGCGGACACCATTGCGTGCGTCCACCAGGTCCTGAACTGAAATCACGTTATAGCCATTGGCTTGCAACCACTCGAAGTGGTCGGCAAGGTGACGCACGCCGATGTCGTCGGATGCGGCGGGCTTTCCTTCGATGGAGACGACGTCGTGGTAGCTGATGACCTGAAATGTTTCTGCCTGCGCGAAAATGGTTGTGAACAAAAGAATGAATTGCAGAACTGCGCGCAACATCAGAAATATCCTTCGAAGCCGACTGTGCCGGTGTAGTAGGAAGCGCTCTCCCCGTCAAAGGGGGCGCGGGTACGAGCAATCGACCAGCGTAGGCGGAAGGCGTCGGTAAGCGCAATTTCCTGCCCGTAGCCGAAGTTGCTCATCGGGTGAGCAGAAAAGCCCGACTGCCAGACCTCGCCTCCCGTTACCCATACTCTGTGCCACAGCGCGGATTTCTTTGTCGCCATGTCTTGCCAGGAGCGAAGCTCGAAAGCGAGAGTGCCGGAAACTTCGGCCTGACGCTCCGGCGAAAAATAGGCTACTTCCGGGCTGCTATTACGCTGGCCGCCGATTCGAATTGCAGCCGAGAGACGGCGATCATAATCAGAGTAAAGCCCCTTGTTCAGGGAAAAATAGGCTTCTGATCGCCGGTTATCATCAAAATCGGTGAGACGATAACCTCCTCCGATGTCTAAATTCTCGTCTTGGCGCCAACGCACGCTCAAATCGACCCTGTCGGCAGCGATACCATTTTCCACTGCCCGTGCCTGTCGGAAAAAAGCGTTCTTTTCGATCGCAAGATTTGTCGTCCAGCGGTCGGACAGCGAATGATTGGTTTCGATTCTTCCGTAACCACCGTTGCCCGCTTCGATTTCTGCTACCCAGTCGAGATCCGTGTATCGCAAGCCAGCACTGGCATTACTGGCTGTCGCGTTGGCGACAGGGTTGCTCCACAGATCACGGTAGCGTCCAAATGCCCGCCAATGATCATCGCCAGAGGGTTTGCTGTAAGCCTTCAGGTCGAATTCGCGTGTCCGGTTTCCTGCGACCGAGTCTTGATCGTTGCCGAAGGTGGCATCGCCAACAACGTAGTAACTGTCACGCAATTCCAAACGGCGCCGGGATTCGCGAACGCTTCGCCGAGCCTGTGCTTCCTCATCCTGCTCTCCGACAATCTGGCGCAACAAGGAGGGATCCCCTCGGTCGAGGCGTGCATTTGCGATGCCAAGGCGAGATTCAAGACGCTCGGGTTGTTCTCCCAGGACAATCCTGAATTGTTCTTCGGCCTTGCGCGGTTGCCCTCGCCATGCTGCCAGAATTCCAATTGCCTCTGTGGTATCCAGCGAAGCCGGCGCATCGGATTGCAATGAATTCAGGCGCACCCGAGCCTCGGCATAGCGATTGCGATAAGCGGCGAGCATGGCGTGTGTAAGGCGCGCCGAAGTATAGTCCGCTGCCTTTGCAGGAATTCCGTGATCCGTTTGAGCCAACATGGCGAGCAGATCCTGGCTCGCTTCCTCGGCCTCGTCGAAGCGCTCGAGGTCAGACAGTGCATAGATCCACCCTGACCAGCTCTCATATGAATCTGGCGTTTCTGCTACAAGCTGGTGAAACAGTCTCTCGGCCTCCGGATAACGACCCGTCGAGGCAAAGCAGGAGGCCGCTGCACGGTGGATTTCAGGCGGGGTGTCGCGACCCACGGCGACCAGGATCTCATACTCCTGAATGGCCTCGGAGCAGCGCTGGCGCAGATGATAGGCGAGGACCAGATTGCCCCGGATGCTGTTCAGCATCTCCTGTGAAGCTGCCTGCCTTATTGCCTCATCGCGCGCGGTACGAAGGATGGCGATCGCCCGGTCAGCGTTCCGGAAACGCAGCGAAAAGACGTCCGGGTCGCTCGCGGACCAGCGGATATGTTGAGCGCCCTGGTCCTTCAGCGTGCGGAGAGATTCGTCGCTTGTCAGGCGAATACCTTGCCCGTCCACGCTAGTTTTCGAAAGCCGCGGGGAACCGAGGTCAGCAAGGATCATGCTGATAGCCTTCGGCGCTTCCTTACTGTTCGGGGAAAGCCTCTGAATTTCCTGATAGGTGAGGAGAGCTTCGCCCAAAAGCCCGGATTGGCGCAGAACATAGGCACGCAGGTCCAGTATCCCCAAATGGCCGGGATTGCGATCGAGCAATTCGGCGGATAACGCGAGCGCTTTGCGTTGATGTCCAAGCTGAAGATAAAGATGGCTAAGGCGTATTCCGCTTTCTGCTGAGACGCCGAATCGCGAATTCAGCAAAGCATGCAGGCGCTCTGCACGAGGCATGTCGGCAAGCGCGACGGCCGAACGGAAAAGAGCTTCCAGTACATAGCGTGGCGCCTCGTTTTCGGAGCGGCTATCGACACTGTCTAGCGCCGCCGCGTGTTCTCCGCTGCTGCTCGCAACTGCGACATAGTCGAACCGATAGCGGAGCGCTTCCGGGAATTTATTCTTGAGATCTCCAAGTATGAGTAGCGCCTCTCTCCCTCGCCCCTGTTCGTTCAGAGACAATGCATGCCGGTATTCTTCCTCTCCGGTGGCGGCCAATGCCGTTTGGCAAACCAATAACAAGATCCAGGCAATTAAGCGCTTCTTCAAAAACACCTCAAGAGCTAATTTCACATCAAGCTACTAATTCATTGGGAGACGATCCGTCGCCGATACGCAGAAGGTGGTGCGAGAAAGCTTGCCATCCCAGCGCAGCGCTTAGCGATCATTTGAGAGGGATCTGCCGGCTTTCGCGTGTCGGCAACAAGAATGCGGGATCGTCCGCCGATCACAACACTGCGTGATTCTTCTACTTTTTTACGATTTCGCCTGTTAAATAGTTCACACAAGCCATCGCTGTTCCCGCCCGAAAATTTGTCTTTGCCTCCGGGCCAGTGCCTGAAGGCAAAGGTGCATCGATGGGCGGCCGCGGTTATATCACAATGCGTGGAGAAAACCACCATTGCCGGAGGACTTTGCGGTGTTGTACTGCTCCGCGGTAACCGTCAGGAGTCGGGCGTGTTCACTCCCCGAGATACGCCTCGCGCACTTTCGGGTTGGCCAGCAACTTGTCCGCATCGTCGGTGAGCGTTATTTCTCCGCTCTCCATGACATAGCCCCGCTGGCTGACTTCGAGCGCTAGTTTTGCATTCTGCTCAACGAGCAAAACCGTCATGCCCTCCTTGGCAACAGCACAGACG
>QKII01000021.1 GCA_003249625.1 Propionivibrio sp.
GTAGGTGACATCGAGGAAGCGCTGGCTTTCTACGGAAGCTTTCTCGATTTTGGGTTGCGCGAAAAGAGTGACACGGATGCTTTTATCGACCTCGGTGATCAGTTTCTTGCACTGAGCAAAGGTCGTCGCCAGAATGCCGACGACGGTCGCCATTTTGGGCTCGTCGTCGATGACAAGGAGGCCGTGCGCAGCGCGCTCGAGGCGATGGGTGTCAAGATTTTGCCGGGTCCGTTCTTGGACTTTCTCGACCCATGGGGCAACCGTATCGAGATCGTCAGCTACCAGAACATCCAGTTCACCAAAGCGGCGCACGTGCTGCGTGGCATGGGCCTTGGGGCGCTACGAAAGAGTGAGAGCGCCATTAAGGAGCTCGCTGAAAAAGGTATGGCGCCAGATTAGGTCGTTGCCGCAGCGCTTTCATTGAATCGGACACGCACCGCCGGCGAAAATATACTGCTTAGGCTATCCGTGAATATTTGCTTGCGGTGTCTGTGAACAATACGATCGTTATCGACCCACCCGTGAAGGGACAGTGGGCCATTCTCAATCCGCCGGGGCACCCCAAACTGGCCTTCGACTTCCTGGCCGTTAAGGACAGCAAATGGCCCTATGAGATCAAACGTCTCATCCCTCATGTTCTCGCCACCATCCCGGTCAGGGCGACCTACGCTTGGGGCAAACCTGTATTTGCTCCGCTCGACGGCACAGTGGTCGCCTATAGCGATGGCAATCCTGACCGGGAACGCACGGGCATGATCCGTGATTTGATTCGGCTGCTTCTGTTCCGCCCGAAGCCGGGATCGCCGTTCTCGGCGTACGGTGGCAATTATGTAATCCTTAAGTGCGGTGACGTATATCCGCTATTTGCCCACCTGCGAAATGGTTCCGTACGGGTACGCGCGGGCGACACCGTACGCGCGGGCGAGGAACTAGGCGAAGTCGGCAACTCCGGCGCTTCCCTGCAACCGCATCTGCACTTCCAGATCATGTCGAGCGCCGATCCGTTTCCGCTGTTTCAAAACCTGTTACCGTTTGCACTGCGAAGCGTACGCAAGCGCGTTGGCCAACACTGGCAACCGCCTGCGAATACAGCTTTGAAAAACGGGGACCATTTGTTGCTTTAGGTATGACCCAGGCGCCGCAGCTACGTGGCGGCTACTGCCTCATTATCGATAACGACCCTCTTTCACGGAGACAGCTTATGATGACCGGTGGCTGTTTTTGTAGATTTCTTCGCTACCACGCAACAGCGGCACCCTATCACGAAACGAACTGCCATTGTTCCGTCTGCCGTCGTACCACCGGTGCACCTTTCGTGACGTGGTTCAGCGTCGCCAAACTGGCATTTCATTGGACGGCGGGGGAGCCGAAATATTTTCAGTCTTCCGCCAAGGGTACGCGCGCTTTCTGTCCGCATTGTGGTACCCAGATTACCTTTGAGAACACCGATGTCCCACAAGAAATCGATGTCACCACATGTAGCCTGGATGACCCAGCACAGCTACCGCCGAAGGATCACACGCAAACGAGCAGCAAGTTGAGCTGGATTCTGCTGGCCGATCAGCTGCCCGAGTATTCAGAGAACCGGTAGAACATGCTGGCGAAATCGGTGGCAACTCTAGCAGAAGCTCCATCGACGGCACGACAGACTCTGCAAACTCAGAAAAAGAAATCCAACCTTAGCCAAACAAACTGCGAGACGGGTTCGTTATTCGTTCCAGCGTACCGGTTCCTGTAGCCAAGCGTTGCAATTAAGGGTACGCGCGCCCGCTTGCTCTTGTACTTCTCGATGGTGGAGTCACCTTTAGATACACGATATCGCTCTCGCGAGCTGTCTCTTCCTCCAAGGACGTGTAAGCAAAGCCCATGTTGCCGCTGACTTCATCCGCTTGCTTGCGCTCGAAACTCAATATCGCGCTTGTCGACCATTGAGGATTGAACGTGTAACGAGCCATTAACTGAAGCTCGAGGATATCTCCCAGGTCACGGTCTACCCGCTCCCTATTGGCGGTAACGGGCAGATTGACATCATCCGGCACCCGCACCGTTTCCGT